>SXZN01000006.1 GCA_005787865.1 Opitutaceae bacterium
AGTTCCGACGACGCGGTTGACGTTGCGAATCGGCAGCTCGGCGACAACTTTTTCGCGGCGCTCGATGGCGGGGGCGCACAGCTCGAGCAGCGTGGTGATATCAAGCGATTGAGCGATTCCATGATCTTGCTTGATCGAGCAAAAACGACCGACCTCCGGGCCCACATCGGGTTGGTAAAGGATTTTTGAGAAATCCAGTCCCTTGGCCTTCCAGTGAGTGATCGCCTTTCTGGGCTCGAGACGATCGGTGCGTCCCACCATTTCCTCGATCGTGCGGAAGCCCATTTGCGCCATGAGCTCACGCAGCTCCTGAGCAATAAACGTCATGAAATTCACCACATGCTCTGGCTTACCGGTAAACTTAGCGCGCAACCGCGGGTCTTGCGTGGCGATGCCAGCCGGGCAGGTATTCAGGTGGCAAACCCGCATCATAATGCAACCGGTCGCGACGAGCGGACCTGTGGCGAAACCAAATTCCTCTGCGCCCAGCAATGCGGCGATCATCACATCGCGCCCGGTCTTGAGTTGACCATCCGTCTCCACCGCAATGCGCGAGCGGAGATTATTCAGCACGAGCGTTTGGTGGGTTTCCGCTAAGCCCAATTCCCAGGGCAAGCCGGCATGTTGAATCGACGTTTGCGGCGAAGCGCCGGTGCCGCCGTCGTAGCCAGAGATTAAAACCACATCGGCATGAGCCTTCGCCACGCCGGCCGCGAGGGTGCCGACGCCGACTTCAGAAACGAGTTTCACGCTGATCCGCGCGTGCCGATGACCATTTTTTAAATCCTGAATCAGCTCCGCGAGATCGTCGATCGAGTAAATATCATGATGCGGCGGCGGTGAAATGAGTCCGACCCCGGCCGTGGTGTGACGCGTCTTGGCGACCCAAGGATAAACTTTGCTCCCCGGTAATTGACCGCCCTCTCCGGGCTTAGCCCCTTGGGCCATTTTAATCTGCAACTCTTGGGCGGCGACGAGGTATTCGCTCGTGACGCCGAAACGACCGGAGGCAACCTGATTGATGGCCGAAATTTTGGAATCACCGTTAGACAACGGCTTAAAGCGATCGGCATCCTCGCCGCCTTCACCGGTATTGGATTTACCGCCAATCCGATTCATCGCGATGGCGAGGGTTTCGTGCGCTTCACTCGAAATGGAGCCGTATGACATCGCCCCCGTTTTGAAGCGCTTCATGATGGCTTCGATTGGTTCCACTTCTTCGAGCGGAACCGGAATACTCGTCTTAAAATCGAGCAAACTACGCAAAGTGCAAAGCTGGCGGGCCTGCTCGTTAACTAATTTAGAGTATTGGCGAAACACGGCGAGATTGCCGGTTCGGACTGATTTCTGTAGGGCGTGAATCGATTCGGGCGTGAAGAGATGGCCCTCCCCGTCGTTGCGCCATTGATAAAGTCCGCCGGAGGGCAACACATGACCATCCACCCGGCGATCGGGGTAAGCCGCATGATGCCGCATCAACACTTCCTGCGCGATGACATCAAGACCGATGCCACCCACGCGCGAAGAGGTCCAAGTAAAATAGTGATCAATCACATCCTGGCGGATACCCAGCGCCTCGAAGACTTGCGCCCCGCGGTAACTCTGAATCGCCGAGATCCCCATCTTGGACATAACTTTAATCACACCCTTCGAGCCCGCTTTAACGAAATTCTTACAGGCCGTCTTGTGGTCAATGCCCGTTAGCACGCCTTCGCGAATCATATCATCAATGGTCTCAAAGGCCACGTAAGGGTTGATCGCGCTCGCACCGTAACCGATGAGCAGAGCAAAGTGGTGCACCTCACGCGCCTCACCCGTTTCGATAATCAGCGACACCCGCGTACGCAGACCCTCGCGAATGAGATAATGGTGCAGACCAGCCACCGCGATCAGCGCAGGGATCGGCGCAAAATCGCGGGTCACGCCCCGATCGCTGAGGATGAGGACGTTGACCTCATCCTCCTCGATCATACGACGCGACATGATGAAAAGTTCTTCCATCGACTTCGCCAGGCCCTTTTCGCCGCGCGCGGTGCGGAAAAGAATCGGGAGGACGCCCATCTTTAAGCCGGGCAAATCGGTGCGGCGAATCTTTGCAAATTCTTCGTTCGCCAGAATCGGCCACTTCAACTCCACCCGCCGACAAGCGGTTGGTTGCGGATTGAGGAGATTGCCCTCAGAGCCCAAGCGAGTCTCAGCCGAGGTGATAATTTCTTCACGGATACAATCGATCGGCGGATTGGTGACCTGCGCGAAAAGTTGCTTAAAATAATCGTAGAGAAGTCGCGGTTTATTGGAGAGCACCGCGAGCGCCGAATCATTGCCCATGGAACCGATGGCCTCGACGCCATCCTTGGCCATCGGCGCGATCACGATCCGCTCATCTTCGTTTGTATAACCGAAAGCAATTTGCCGCTGCAGCAGCGTCGCGTGGTCTGGTTGCTCCACGGTCGGGGCCTCCGGTAAATCACTGAGATGGACCAGATGCGCATCGAGCCACTGACGATAGGGGCGTGCATTGCAGATCTCATTTTTGATCTCTTCGTCCTCAATAATTCGCCCTTGCTCCGTATCGACGAGAAACATGCGGCCCGGTTGAATGCGGCCTTTTTGCACGATATCAGCCGCCGGAAAATCGAGCACGCCCGCTTCTGACGCCACCACCACGAGGCCGTCTTTGGTCACATAGAAACGCGAAGGCCGCAGCCCGTTGCGGTCTAAGATGACGCCGATCTGTTTGCCATCGGTGAAAGCAATCGCCGCGGGCCCATCCCATGGCTCCATCAGGCAAGAGTGGTATTGATAAAAAGCCCGACGATCATCGGCCATAGTCTCGTGATTGGACCAAGGCTCCGGAATCATCATCATCATCGCATGCGCCAAAGGCCGCCCCGCGAGCACGAGCAGCTCGAGCGTATTGTCGAACATCGACGAATCGCTGCCATGGGGATTAATGATCGGCAGAATCTTTTTGATATCATCCCCGAACGCCTCGCACTCGAAGAGCGCTTGGCGAGCGTGCATCCAATTAATATTACCGCGCAGCGTATTGATTTCGCCGTTGTGCGCGATGTAGCGATAAGGATGCGCCCGCTCCCAGCTCGGAAAAGTGTTCGTACTGAAGCGCGAGTGGACGATGGCGAGGGCCGTCTCCATCGCGGGATTGGCGAGGTCAGGAAAATAATCCGCCAACTGCGTCGTGAGCAACATCCCCTTATAGATGAGGGTCTTCATCGACAGGCTGGCGATATACCACAGCTCTGAGCCCGCCGCCGTGGAGGTGCGAATATCGGAATAGGCCCGCTTGCGGATAATGTAGAGTTTGCGCTCGAAAGTTAAATCATCCGTGACCCCCGCGCCGCGCCCGATAAACACTTGGCGCATGAACGGCTCGCACGCTAATGCGGTATCTCCCAGCGCCGCGCTGTTGGTTGGCACCGTACGCCAGCCCAAGAAAATCTGGCCTTCGGATTGCACAACTTGTTCGAACTTTTCCTCGAGCTTCCGCCGGACCGCTGGATTACGCGGGAGATAGACGAGCCCGCAGCCGTACTCGCCAGCGGCCGGCAAAGTGATGCGGGCGGACTTACAGGCTTCGGCCAAGAAACGGTGCGGCATTTGTAGCAACACGCCGGCGCCGTCACCGGTGTTAATCTCGCTGCCACTCGCCCCGCGATGATCGAGATTGATCAATACCTGCAACGCGTTGCGCAACGTCTGGTGCGTCTTGCGACCCTTCATATCGACCACAAAGCCTACCCCACAGGCATCGTGCTCAAACCACGGATCGTAAAGGCCCTGCTTAACAGGTGCCACGGCCGCCAGAGCTTCCGGCGCAGGGGCGGGGGCGAGAGGACGAACCGGACTAGAAGAATTGTTCACCGAGGATTAAACGTAGGGTAAATATTATTAGCTAGGATTGTGCCACGCGCGGGACTGTTTTTGATGTCCCATTCCCTCGCGCAGGAAGTCGATTAACGCGCCGGTTATTCCATGCTGGCAATCATGTTTTTAGCTCCGCTCAAAAAATAATTAGCGGCCGGGGCAGCCGCCGAGCGAAGGTGCGCAGCCCTCCCCCGCCCACAAATTCTGTCATAAGTCTACGGGAGACTTTATTCCTGAAAAAGTGCCGCCCCCTGCGCGTTTAATTTCGTGATTAGCGCGGCGTTTAAAAAACCAACGAGGATAATCCAGAGCCGCAATTGTCTCACACCCCTCAACCCAGATTTTCACTAAAAGGGGATCCAATGGTCGGGGCGGCGAGATTCGAACTCGCGACCTCTTGCTCCCGAAGCAAGCGCTCTACCAGGCTAAGCTACGCCCCGATTGTTGGCTCCGGCCTTCCGGCGATGGACGGTCAAGACACCGCATCCACCAAGGGGTAGCAAACAAAATATTCCGGCCGCACCGGTGCGAAGGCTAGGCCGTTGCCCCCCATCGTGAGCTCAATTTTCCAGGCTTCACTTTATCCTCTCCTTGCCCAATAGCATGCGCCATGCACACGCCGGTGGACATTCAACTAATCGGTTCAGAAGTCGCTATCCGCTGGGCGGATGGCGCCGAAAGCTTTATTTCCATGGCCACGCTACGCGCGAACTCCCCCAGCGCGCAAACCCGCGGCGAACGCGACATCTTCGGCCATCACTATGGCGGCGAAGCTCCCCAAAATTATGTCGGCGTTGAAGCCACGGGTTGGGAGCGCATCGGCAACTACGCGATTCGTTTTGAATTCAGCGATGGTCATCGGACCGGACTCTATAGCTACGACCTTCTGCGCCAACTAGGCGCGGCCACGGCTTAAGCGGGCGCGGCCTCAGCGGCGCCGGGCGATTGCGCAGGACCCCTAAGTTTCAGTTCGGCAAGCCCAGCGTGCCGATAAATTTATTTACCCGAAATAAACCCGCGATCACTGCGATTCGCGAAAGTGATGAAACTTTTAAACTCGGCCGTCTCGCTTAATTTATGCTCGCGCAAGAGAACCAAGGCCTGCGCGCGATTATAACCGCTGCGATAGACGAGCCGGAAAATCTGCTTAACACTCTCAAGCTGGCAGACCGTAAATCCATTGCGCTCTAGCCCGACTTTATTAATCGAGCGCGCGACCGCGGGATTGCCATCCGCGATGACAAATGGCGGTACATCTTGCACGATCTTGGACATACCGCCGAGCATGACTTGCGCGCCGATCCGACAGAACTGATGGATGCCGGTGCCCCAGCCGATATTGACGTGATCTTCGACGATAACGTGTCCCGCGAGAGCGGACTGCGCGCTCATC
>SXZN01000066.1 GCA_005787865.1 Opitutaceae bacterium
CCGGTCGGGGAGTATGAAGCTAATTTGCGGAAGCTGGTGCAGCGAATGCAACAGACGGGGGCTAAAATTATTTTCGCTACGACCACGCCGATCCCCGCGGGCAGTGCGGGTCGCGTCGAGGGGAGTGAGTTACTCTACAATGCGGCGGCGGGGCGCGTGATGCGCGCGATGAAGGTCGCGGTCGATGATCTCCATGCCCATGCGCTCGCTCGGCAGGGTACGATTCAGCTGCCTAAAAATGTGCATTTTACTCCGGCGGGCTCAGAGGAGCTCGCGGGGTTGGTTACGCAATCTATTCTGAGCAAATTAACTCCTTAATTTTTTTATGTCTGCTTCTACCCTCCTTGATTCTCCCGCTAAAATATTGGCCACGGCGGTCGTGCCGTGGACTGATCGTTACGAATTTGATGAGCCGATGTTTCGTCGGCAGGTTCAGGCAATCGCGAAAAATCTCACGCGACACATCTATATTTTTGGGACCGCGGGTGAAGGTTACGCGGTAACCGAAAAGCAATTCGATCAAATCACGCAGGCTTTTTGGTCCTGCGCGCAGGAGGCGGGCGTTACCCCCATGGTAGGATTAATCTCGCTCTCCTTACCGACGATCATCGACCGGATCGAACGCTGTCGGGCGCTGGGCTTTCGGTTATTCCAGCTGTCGCTGCCGTCTTGGGGCGCGCTCAATGATCAGGAACTCGATCGTTTTTTTGCAGAAACGTGTGGGCGGTTTCCTGACTGTCAGTTTCACCATTACAATTTGCTGCGCACAAAGCGGCTGCTGACCGCGGTTGATTATCAACGTCTCGCTGACGCTCATCCTAATTTTATCGCGGTGAAAGCGGGCTCGGCTGATCCGGCGGTGATTGCCGATTGGTTGAAAGTGGCGCCGCGGTTGCGCTTTTTTCTAACCGAATTTGGCTACACGATCGCCCGGCGCACGCACGATGTGGGCTTCTTAATTTCTCTGGCCTCAGTCAATCCGGTGCGGGCCAAAGCTTTTGTGGCCGGCGATGATGCCATGCGGGTGGCGGAGGGGGCGGCGTTCACGGCGATGGGCGCCATGCTGAAGGAGCTTTCGGCCGGCAAGTACCACATCGATGGCGCCTACGATAAGATGCTTTATCGGGTGTCTGATCCGAAATTTCCGCTCCGGATGTTGCCGCCCTATGCCGGGGCGAGCGATGCAGACTTTGCGCGTTTTCTCGCTGGACTACCGGCCGGTTGGCGTCCGTGGTCGGTTGAGATCTGAGCTGATCAATAATTTTGAGTGAATCCCAAGTGCGCTGTTTATTTTTAATTTCCGCTACGTTCGCGTTGCTGCAGGCGAGGGCGGCAGAGCACGCGATCGGGCCGTCAGCAGGAGAAGCAGCGTTGGAGATGATCAGACCAGCGCAGCCCATCGAGTTTGGCCGCGCTCGGATTACAGAGGCTTGGGCGGTTTATGCTGATCGGCTTACTTTTGGTCGCGGGCAAACGCTCGCGCTCTTGGATGACGGCTGCACGCTCGCTAAGCCGGAATGGCAGGCGATTGTAGACGGAGTCCCGAAGGTGCGCGTGACTTATGATGCCGTCGATGGTGATGATGATCCTAAGCATGAAGGCAAAGGGTACCACGGGACGACGATCGGGATCCCCTCGTCGGTTAATCATGAAGGGCTGCGGGGCGTCGCTTATAATAACCAGATTGCCATCGTCCGTAGCCTGGAATGTTGCCATGGGTCATTAGCGGATAGCGTTCCGTTGGCGCGGGCGCTGCAATGGGTGATCGATCATCACCGCGAGCACAAGATCACGACAGTTAACTTAGCTCCGGTCGACGATCAGGCTCATGCGGTGCCGGTGCCGAGTGCGATTGATGACAAATTAGCGGAACTGCGCGCGCTGGGTATTTGGGTGAGTGCGCCGGCGGGTAACCACAATTACACCACGGGTATTTCTTGGCCGGCCATTCAGCCCAACTGCTGGGCGATTGGGGCGGTTGAGTCTGGGGAAGATGTCGTTATTCTAGATCGCCACGCGAAAGTTGCTCTCCTGGTGCCCGCTGCGGCCACCAGTTCGTCTAATGCCGTGGCGTGTGGGGCGGCGATGCTGCTGCGCGAGGCGATTGAGGTGAGTGGCTATCGTTGGGAGGGGGAGGGCAAAAATATCGTCGAGGCGATGATGCGAATTTTTCAAATCACTGGGCAAGCGGTGGAAGATTCTGTGACAAAGCAGACCTACCGGCGGCTCGATCTTAGGGCAGCCCTTGACCACGTCTTCGCGCCGCGGTCGCCAGCAAAATCATGACAGTTATTCTCATATTTATCCGACTACATAACAATGAGCGCTCGGCTCGTCATTCGCGTTTATCGAAAAAGTTAGTTTAGGTTTCAGAACATAATTACCCTTAAGCCCATGAAAAAATATTTGTTTTTGCTGATAATTTCTGCCGCGGCTACGGCCACATTTGCTGGCACGATATTGCCCAAACCGGTGGTGCAGGAAATAAATGCAACGGCCCCACACGTAAATATTTTGGGAGCTAAAATTGCCGCCGCGCCGGCGTTTGCGGGAGCGGCTGAGCAATTAAAAACGCAACTGGGCGTTGGTGGTGCGACCGTCATTCACCTCGTGCAGGTAACCGGCTCCGTGCGTAATTTTGAGTTAGGGCCAGAAGGTTATGGGATCGAGGTAACGCCAAAGGGGGAAATCGTCATTTCAGCTCAGACCGAGGCAGGGGCGTTTTATGGGACAATTTCTCTGCTGCAGCTGGCTGATCGCCGCGCCGATGGGCTGTGGGTTCCTGCGGTCGTGGTGCTCGATCAACCGCGCTTCAGCTGGCGTGGGGTCTTGATTGATGAGGGGCGACACTTCATGGGGAAGCCGGAAATTTTGCGGATGCTCGATTTGATGGCCTTGCATAAACTGAATGTGCTCCACTGGCATCTGACTGAGGATCAAGGCTGGCGCGTGGAAATTAAAAAATGGCCCAAGTTGACCACGGTCGGTTCCCAGCGCGCGTCCTCGCCGCAGATGGGGAATCGGCTGCAATCTGATGGTCTCCCTTATGGGGGTTTTTATACACAGGACGATTTACGCGAGGTGGTAGCGCATGCGGCGAAGTTGCACATTACCGTCGTGCCGGAAATTGAAATGCCCGGGCACGCGGCGGCGGCGATTGCCGCTTATCCTCAATTGGGTAACACCGACATTCCTCATTTCGATCCTCAGGTGATCACGAGTTGGGGCATTAAGCATTATATTTTTGCGCCGAAGGAAGAGACCTTTGCGTTCATTGATGATGTCTTAGCCGAACTTTGTCCTATTTTTCCCGGAGCCTATTTCCACATTGGCGGGGATGAAGCGGCGAAGAATCAGTGGGAGGCCTCCCCCTTTGCGGCCGAGGTGATGCGGCGCGAGCACCGGAAGGATGCGCATGAATTACAGGCTTATTTTATTGGCCGAGTGGAAAAATTACTAACGGCCCGTGGGAAAAAGTTAATCGGTTGGGATGAAATCCAAGAAGGCGGGCTGTCTAAAACTGCGACCATGATGGTCTGGCGTGATTGGAAGTGGGCCCAATTAGCGGCTGAGCTGGGCAACACCATGGTGATGGCGCCATCCAGCCATACCTATATTAATTTTAGCCAAGGCGTGACCCCCGATGATCCCCGGTTTGATTGCTGGGGTGGGTTGCTGACGCTTGAGCAAGTTTACAGTTTTGAGCCGATTCCTCCGGCGTTTACGGCGGCGCAGCAGAAGCTCGTGCTCGGATGTCAGGCGCAACTCTGGTCTGAATATATTTATAACGGCGCCAAGCTCGAGTATATGGCCTTCCCGCGGCTCTGTGCTTTAGCCGAGGTGGCGTGGTCCAGCCAAGCGTCGCGTTCGTGGCCGGAATTTAAAGGCCGTCTCGATGAGCATTTAAAG
>SXZN01000067.1 GCA_005787865.1 Opitutaceae bacterium
GGAGGGCGTCACCTTGGGCGACGATGGCGGGATTGGTGCTCGTGACATCCGTGGTGGGAGAAAGGCCCAGAGAGGCGTGGGCGCGGAGTCCGTATTCCTGCAGCAAATTTTTTGTCAGGCCGATGTCTACTTTCCAAGGATCCAGCAGGGCAATTTCGATATAATCATAACCTGCGCGCGCCGCGCCACTAATCGCCTGGCGGGCGCCAGCGGGGGTCCAATCGCCGGCCCAGACTAAGGCGTGGCCACCGTATTCTAAGCGCTTGCTCGCAGGCATCGCACAACTTGGCGGCATTTACTCCGCTTTAACCACGACGGTACCGGCAGCGGTGAGTTTAGATTCCTCAAACGAATCATCATAAATGCAAATCGTGATCTGTGAATCCACGCGATAACTCGCCGAGCCTTGGGCCACGGCGGCGTCGAGGGCGCGGCGGGCCGCCGGATCTCCGCCGGTGACTTGGCCGGAGCGAACGGACATGGTGTTGGCCGGGATGGCCAAGGGGGTATCGTTGGTGATCAGTCCGAGGTAAGTGCCATTCAAATAAATTTTGGCCCGAACGCGGTTGAAGAGATAGGCGACAATATTATCGTTAGTTACGCGCCACGAGGCCGTCACGGAGCCGTCAGCCGCCCGCACAATCGAAGTCACTTCGGCCTTTAGGCCTCTGGAGACTAGTTTGCTGGTATTGGTGCAACCGCTGACAAGAGCCACTAAAAGGGCCAGCAGGCAAAAGGGGAGGAGGGCTTTTTTCATTGGAAACTACTCTGTGGTTGGGGCGAGGGTCGGCAAGGTTACTCGTCTTTAGATTTTGTTTTCTTTTTCAGGTTGGACCCGCCTAGTTCGAATTGGGCGATGACCCCGATTACAGCTAAGACTAAGATCGAGGGGAAAAGCCACGCGTGGTGATCCAGCAGCTCCGGCATAAATTGGGGGCGTTGGAAAAAATCTAACCAAGGGATCTGATGGGTGAAATACGCGAGAGCTACCATGGTCCGAAACGAGCCGAGTAGGGCAGTTGAAAGAATGATGAGAATGCGCTGAGTTTTTACTGCGAGAAAGCCGCCGATGAGGCCCAGCACGGCCCCGCTTAGCAAAGCGACCATGTGATGATAGTGGCTGAGCACCAGCAGCCCGAGGGTGGCCCCAAAGCCAAAGCCCGCGACGAATACTGCCGCAATATAGAGGAGATAGGCTAAACCTGCGCCGAGGAGGCCGCCTAAAATTAGGGTGCCGATAATCCCTGCGGTGCCAAAATCAAGTGCGGTGCCCGCTGCATGACCGCCAATCATGCCGAGCAGACCGCCCAGTACGGCGAGCGTTATTTTAAAAACCCGATAGCCAAAAAAACAATCCAACAGGCCCCACGCGATGGCGCCGACCGAGATCCAAGGATAAAGTTCTGCCGAAGGCTGCATGGGTAAGGTCATAGGCTCTGGATCGGCACTAGCAACTGACTTTGCGTCGGCTCAGCCGATTCAGAAGCGGGCAAGAGCTTGGCCGCTTTCCCAGAGCACCCAGCTCCCGCCGCCGAGCGTGGCTAAAAAAACTAAAGCCCGCAGCCAGCGGCTCCACTGGTCGCGGCGCTCACGTGCATTGAGGGGGAGGCGGGCCCGAGAGGCTTCGAGGTAGCTTGCGAATTGAGCGTGAGGCAGCGGCGCGACTTTCCGGCTTCGACCGACGCTGAAGGGTAATTGATTGAGCAAGTGACGCCAGCGGTAGGACACCCCCAATACCTGCAGAAAAATAGCGCCGCCTTTCAAGGCGATTCTGGCTACCCCGACTGCTTTTCTCCCTTCCGTTAGCCCATCTATTAATTTCACCCGACGGGGTAGTTGCGCGATTGTGCAGGCGGCGATCTCACGGTCGTTGGGTAAATACGGGGGCCCCTGCATCGCCCGCCGTGCAGACGCTGGAAGCCGGCGAGTGGATCGCGGCCATGAGTGCTGGAGCTAGCCGCTACACCATAAGGAGTCGATCTTACCCGCGTAGCCTGGCGGACGAATTTTTAGGGTCCGGCCTTCGGTTCGGGCTGGTCAATGTTGGTGGAAATTTTGATGCTTTAATTGCCGGTGAAAAATCCCCAGCTTCGTCAAAATCTGACGATTTCCTTCATGCCTGAGTCACGTCCCCTTAATTTTGCAGTCATTGGAGCGGGAGCTTGGGGTACCGCCATGGCCGTGCATCTGGTTCGGCGTGGGCAAGGGACCACCCTCGTCACTCGGCGGCCTGAGCATGCTAGCGCGGTGTGCGCGGCGCATGAAAATAAAGATTATCTGCCCGGCATCAGTTTGCCGGCTGCGTTGCGGGTCACCGCGGATTTGCGCGCGGCCCTGCTCGAGGCCGATGTGGCGCTGATCGCTTGTCCGGCGCAATCTTTGCGTGAGTGGAGCGGAAAGATTTGTGGCGCGCGGCAGGACACGGCGCGTTTGCAACTTTTGCTCAGTTTGGTGAAAGGGCTTGAACTCGGTACGCACCTTCGGCCCAGCCAAATTTTGACGCAGATTATGCCTGACCTCAATGTCGGCACACTCACGGGTCCGACTAATGCCGCGGAAGTGGCGCGGGGTTTGCCCGCGGCGATGGTGTTGGCCGTGGGGCGTCAGGATGCGTTCAGTGATCGCGTGCCGGCCGCAATGAGCGGGCCAACTTTACGCATTTATCTTAGCCCTGATCTCGCGGGGGCAGAATATGGCGGCGGACTTAAAAATATTTACGCCATCGCGGCGGGTCTCTGCGATGGATTGAAGCTCGGGGATAATGCCAAGGCGGCCCTGCTGACGCGGGCTTTGGCCGAAATGCTGCGCGTCGGGGTTGCTCTCGGGGCCAAGCCCGAAACCTTTTATGGGCTGAGTGGTTTTGGTGATTTGGTGGCGACCAGTCATGGGGCCTGGAGTCGCAACCGTGAATTTGGTGAACACATCGGTGCCGGTAAAATCATCACCGCTTTACTCGCCCGCCGGAAGACGATCGTGGAAGGCCACCGTACCACCGAGGCGCTTTACGGTTTGTGCCAAGAACGGAAGATTGCCGCTCCCATTCTCGGGGAAATTTACGCAATTTTGTATCAAAATAAGCTACCGGCCGATGCGCTCCATGCGCTGATGACTCGCGAATTGAAGCGCGAAGCTTAAGGCGATTGGGCCGCGAAAGCGTGGGCGGCAATTCGGTGCAGCGCGGGAAGGGCGTTGACCTTCGTCCAGCCGCTCCGCCAACTCTGGCGGTATGGAATTACCTGATGATGAACAATTATTTTTGCGCGATCTGGTCAAAGCCTCGCGCCAAAAAATCCATGCAGTAAAGTGGGTGGATCGCGATGGCACCGATCGTCAAACCACGCTGACGCAAAATGAGGCGGTCCGGCTCAACATCATCGCGGCGCGCCTTAAGATTTCTAATAAAGAACTGCTGCGCCAAGCCGCGCACATCCCCGTCCCTAAGTTGCCGCCCAAGCCCCCCGCGGCTGAATCTGAACTGCCGGCTTAGTTTTTGCCGACGATCGGAGCGTTTGAAATGCGGTCTTTTCCCGTTACCGGGTTTCCGCTAGCTTGACGCCATGACCCTACCGCAAGCCCATCTTGAAAATGTTCGGCAGTCAGCGGCGATAATTACTGCTGCCTTAGCCGGCGCACGGCCGCGGATTGCGATCATTTTAGGTTCTGGCCTGGGTGGTTTGGCCAATCAGATTCAGCGGCCGCGCGTCATTGCTTATGCTGATCTCCCCGGCTTTCCCGTGCTCACGGTCTTGGGGCACATCGGCGAGTTGATCGCCGGCGAACTCGATGGCGTGCCGGTGATTGTGCTCAAGGGGCGCAAGCATTTTTACGAAACGGATGATGCTTATCCGCTCCGGACGATGATTCGCACGCTCCAGGCCGTGGGGGTTGATACTTTATTTTTATCCAACGCAGCCGGCAGTTTACGCCCCGCGATTAAAGTCAGCGAATTGATGCTGATTACTGATCACATCAATTTTCTCGGACTCAACCCGCTGACGGGACTCAACGACGATTCCTTTGGCCCGCGTTTTTTCCCGGTCAGTGATGCTTGGGATCCCGGACTGGTCGACCGGGTTAAGGCCGTGGCGCGACAACAAGGCATCACGTTGCACGA
The DNA here is from genome assembly GCA_005787865.1 of Opitutaceae bacterium. Classification (GTDB taxonomy): domain Bacteria; phylum Verrucomicrobiota; class Verrucomicrobiia; order Opitutales; family Opitutaceae; genus Lacunisphaera. Next base: position 4,115 of record SXZN01000067.1, read on the forward strand.
GGGCGTCTATGTGGCCTTCCGGGGGCCGTCTTTTGAGACACCGGCGGAGATCCGTATGGTGCAGGGTTGGGGGGCTGACGCGGTCGGCATGTCGAGCGTGCCAGATTGTTTGATCGCCCGCCACTGCGGGCTCAAGGTCGTCGGGGTTTCGTGCATCACTAATATGGGGGCAGGATTATCAGACGAACATCTGACGCACGCCCATACGCTCGCTAATGCGGCCAAGGGGGCCGCCGCCTTTGAGCGCTTGGTGACTGCGGCGGTCAAGGTGTTGTAATAATAGTTAGCCCAATTTCACCGCGTGAAAGCAGCCGAACTTGATCGAGCCCGCCGACTCCTCTGCCAATTACAGGATGTTATTCGCGACTCCGTGCGGGCTGCCCAACGGCGAGGGGGCCGGAAGCTGACGCGGGTGGCCGCGGTCACTGCCGCCGATACCATCTATGGCATCGACAAAATCAGCGAGCAGGCCGTGCTGACTTGGTTTAAAAAAAATTGGCCGCGGCGCTGGCCTGTTGAATTAGTGATGGAGGGGTTGGAGGAATCAGCGGGACCGGTGACTTTTCCGCAGGGTACGCCGCTAGCGCAGACAGTTTTTAAATGCATCCTCGACCCGATTGATGGCACCCGCGGGTTGATGTATGAAAAACGTTCGGCGTGGAGTCTCGCCGCGTTGGCGCCGCAGCGGGGACCAAAAACTAATCTGCGTGATATTATGGTCGCCGCCATGACCGAGTTGCCCACCGCCAAGCAGGATATTGGTGATCAACTCAGTGTGGTGCGGGGTGGGCGGGTTTGCGCTGAACGGATCGTTGGTCGCACGGGTCGCCGCACAAAATTTAAGCCGCAGCCGTCACGGGCGAAAACCGTGGCGCACGGCTTTGCATCATTTGCAAAATTTTTTCCGGCCGGTAAGGCTTGGCTAGCCGAGCGCGAAGAGCAGCTTTGGCGGGCACTCGGCGATGGCGGCGAGATTTTTGATGATCAATATTTGAGCAGCGGGGGTCAGCTTTATGAATTATTGATGGGGCATGATCGTTTTATCGCAGATTTACGACCGCTCGCGAGGGCGGCCTTGCGCCAGCGGACGACGCTGCTGTGTCATCCTTACGATATTTGCACCGCGCTGATTGCGCAGGAGTGTGGCTGCGTGATTACGGCGCCTAACGGCCAGCCACTCGATACGGTTCTCGATACGACCACCCCCGTCGCTTGGGTGGGTTATGCTAATCCTGCGCTGGCGCGGCGGATCGGGTCTAAGCTGCGCCGGGTCTTGCGCTAAATTTCGATATGCGCCGCCCCAGCGGATTTTGCGGCCGGCAGGGTCAGTCTTTTGCTTGCTCGATCACCGCGGCTTTACCGTCTTTAAAAACGACCCGAATGCGCTCTTCTTTCTCGTTGCGATAGGTATCAGCGTACGCGGGGTGATAATAAACGCGGTACGACCTTAGGTAAGAATCGTAATAAACGCGCCGCTCGTAGCCGACAAACGCGGTGCCATCGTAGCGCTGGTAGTAAGTATTATAAATCCAGCTGATCGTGCGGCCGGTGGGGGTGAGGGCTTCGCGTTTTTGGTCTGGCTGGCCCAGGGCGAAGTAGACGAGGTCCTCCGTGAAGCCGAGATCGATGATCCCCTGTTTGATTTTGTCCTGCGTCGCCTTATCGGCGGAGGCGAAGGCGGCGGGCTTTTGTTTGATGCGATCATCGATCGACTGGCAGCCGGTCAAGGCCACGAGCGCCGCGGCGAGGAGAAGCAGGCGGGAGTATTTCATAAGCGATGAGACAGCAGGCATGGGCTGAGGTTGCCGGCGATAATAGCCTTAAGGTGATTTAGTTTCGCTGGGTTGTGCCAGGGAGTCGACGGGAATTTTATTCTTGGTGGTCGTGATGATCGCGACGCCGGCGATAATGATAGCCGCAGCGACAAAAAGCCGTGGGCCGATCGGTTCGTGGGCAAGCCACCAACCAAGAAAAACCGCTACAATCGGGTTAACATAGGCGTAGGTTGCCACGCGCGCTGGGGAGCAATGCTTCATGAGCCAGACAAAGGTGGTGAAGCCGATGAGGGAGCCGGCGATGATGAGATAAACCCAGGCTCCCCAAGAACGGGCGGAGACGTCGGCAAAATTAAAATGGGCCGGTTCGCCAATGAGTAAGCTGACGAAAAAAAGCCAGAGGCTACCCGCGAGCATTTGCATGGCGGAAGCGGTGAAGGGATCGGCCGAGTTGCGTGCATAACGCGTATAGAGCGAGCCCGCACTCCAGGAGAAGCAGGCGAGGACGATGCCCCCGAGGCGCCACGGATCGAGGTCGGGGGTGCCTTCACCTAGCTGTGGGCCAACGAGCACGAGGAGGCCGATGAAGCCAAGGCCAACTCCGAGGAAGGTGGCTAGCGATGGTTTAGTCCCTTGATTCTGATGACCGCTGATGGCGTGGACGGCCCAATCGAGGAGCACAATAAAAAGGGGCCCAAGTGAAATGATCAGCGTGGCGATACCGGAGGGGATTTTCTGTTCGGCCCAGGAAACTAAACCGTTGCCCCCGAGCAGCAGCAGCCCGCCGACGATGGTGTTGTCGAACCACTGGCGCCGGGTGGTATGAAAGCCGCGAGTGAACGCAATCCAGCCGGCGATCAAGCCACCGGCGACAAGAAAGCGCGCCCCGGCCATCAGGAAAGGCGGCAAGGTTTCGACCGCGATTTTGATGCCGAGATACGTGGAGCCCCAGACGAGATAGATAGTCGCAAAACCGGCGATGAGCGCGGCTTTGGTCGGAATTTTATCAGGGGCAGTCACGATTTTAAGATGTTAAAAAAATTAGCTCATCGCCTGGGCGAAAGAGAGGGGATGGCAACGGGTTGGCGACCATTATGCGACTGATTATTTTATAGAAAGATCGATTGGGCCCGCGCGAGTTTACCTCGACCCGCTAGCGATGTAAAATTAAGTTAGCCGGGTCGGGACAATTCCCGCGCTCGGCTCCAGCAATTTTAATCCATCCTTATGCTACTCACGTTCGCGCTTTTTTCATTTAACTTATCGGCCTATGAGCTGCCGCGCGTCGTGCCGCTAGCGGATGCGGCGCTCGGCGTTCAGCCGATTTCGATAACGGCGGTCGTGAACCCGCGCAGTCCCGGTGGGGTGCATGATTTCTCCTCGGAGGGTGATTATTGGTGGCCTGATTCTAAAAATCCGACCGGGCCTTATGTGCGCCGTGATGGGGAGACTAATCCGAGTAACTTTGTGGCCCATCGCCGGCTGATGTTTGCCTTCGCGCGGGATGTGGGTGCGCTGACGGCGGCGTATGATCTCACTCGTGAAGAGCGCTACGCGGCGGCGGCGGTGCAGCAATTAAGAGTGTGGTTCGTCGATCCCGCGACCCGCCTCAATCCCAATTTGCAATATGCCCAGTCGATTCAGGGCGTCTGTACGGGTCGAGGGATTGGGTTAATCGATACCGTGCATTTAGCCGAAGTAGCCCTGGGTCTGCGCGCGCTCCATGGGGCGCGTTCACTCGATGCGGCAACGGAAGCGGCCGCACAGGCTTGGTTTCGCGATTATCTCCATTGGCTGCAGACGCATCCTTACGGCCCAGAGGAACGCAAAGCAGATAATAACCATGGCACCTGCTGGTTGTTGCAGGCGACGGCGTTCGCGCTGCTGCTCGATGACCGGACGACGCTCGCTGATTGTCGCCGGCGTTTTAAGGAAATTATTTTGCCGCTGCAAATGGCGTCCAATGGCAGCTTCCCGCGCGAGCTCGCGCGGACGAAGGCCTACGGTTATTCCATTTTTAATTTGGATATCATGACGAGCCTCGCCGTGCTGCTTTCCACGCCGGATGAAGATCTGATGAAGTTCAAACTCGCCGATGGCCGTACCATGGTTCGTGGCGTGGAGTTCCTCGCTCCATTTCTCGCCGATAAATCGAAATGGCCGCTCTCGCCGGACGTGCTGCATTGGCAGGATTGGCCTGTGCGCCAGCCTGCGCTGTTATTCGGGGCGGTGGCGGAGGGGCGGGAGGATTGGCTCAATCTGTGGAAAAGCTTGCCCGCCGATCCCGTGGATGAAGAGGTTCGCCGTAATTTCCCCATCCGTTTTCCGACCCTGTGGTATGCTGCCACCGGCGCCCATCACCATTAATATATTTCAGGGCTCAAGGTTTATTATTCGAATGCAATCAATTGATAGATAGAAGATTGTATATATACAGGCTTCATTTTTATGGGATGGGTTGATTAAGTTTGAGCCGAGCAAAAATTGGCGTGGGCCGGATGATTGCCCTCGGGGATTGGCGGCCTAGGCTGACCGGAGATGCGGGATTGCAATGCTCTCAGCGGGACCCGATACCAACACTCTACTTTTTCATGCTCCGTAAGCTCATTTCAAAAATCCGGCAGACCTTTGCGAAGGACGATCAGCGTTCCGAGACCAAGCCGGCTCATAAATCAGGGAGACCCGTTCCGAAAAGTGGCGAACATCGCCATGACAAGCGGCCGACCGCTCATCCCGCCAGATCTTCTAGCCCGACGCGGCCAGCGGCCCCGATTCAGCATCGCGCGACATCAGCGAAATCGGTCCAAGCTCCGGTGGCGGCTCGGATTCCTCAGGTCGCTAAGCCCCTGCCTGAGGTGCCTAAGCTGGATACTGCTTTCACCCAATTGGGGTTGAGCGATCGGATTGCCTTTGCCGTACAAGGCATGGGCTACGAAGCGCCGACGCCGATTCAAGCTCAGGCCATCCCCATTATTTTAAGCGGTCGCGATGTGATTGGTTCAGCCCAGACAGGGACCGGAAAAACCGCGGCATTTGCGTTACCGATTCTGAATCGGCTGCAGCAACACGGTAAAATGCGCTGCCTTATCTTGGAGCCCACGCGCGAGCTAGCGGTGCAGGTAGAGGAAGCATTTAAGAATTTTTCAAAATATACCGATCTGCGCGTGACCGTGGTGTACGGCGGCGTGGGTTACGGCAAGCAGCGGGAAGATCTTGCCCACGGGGTGGATATCCTCGCGGCGACTCCTGGGCGCTTGCTCGACTACATGGAGCAAGGTGAAATTCGGCTCGATAACATTGATATCCTCGTGCTCGACGAGGTCGACCGGATGCTCGACATGGGATTTTTGCCTGATGTAAAGCGCATCGTAGCCAAAGTGCCGCGCGAGCGGCAGACATTATTTTTTACCGCGACGCTCCCGCCCGAAATTGAGCAGCTCGCCGCCTGGGCGCTGCGCTCGCCCGAAACTATTTCTATCGGCCGGCAGCGCTCGACGGCCGAGACGATCACGCACGCCTTTTATCCGGTGGTCCAAGCGCAGAAATTTGACCTCCTCGCGCACCTGCTGGAAGAGACGCAGTATAAGAGCGTCATTATTTTTTCCCGAACCAAGTCGGGGGCGGATTACGTAGCCAGCCGACTCAAACAAGAAGGCCATACCTGCGCCGTGATGCATGCTGATCGCAGCCAGCAAGAGCGGACGGATGCGCTCAAGGGCTTTAAATCTGGTCAGTATGAAGTGCTGGTTGCGACCGATTTGGTCGCGCGCGGACTTGATATTGCGGATGTGTCGCACGTGATCAATTTTGACGTCCCGGAAAATCCAGAGGATTACGTTCATCGCATCGGGCGCACGGGTCGGGCGCACAAGACGGGCGATGCCTTCACGTTAGTGACCGAGGAGACGTGGCGTGACGCCCGCAGTATTGAGCGCTTTATTGGCCAGAGCATCGA
>SXZN01000068.1 GCA_005787865.1 Opitutaceae bacterium
GAGTCGCTCGAGCAGGTCGGCGTTGAGCTTCGCTTTGAGGCCCGCTTTACGGACCAATTGGTAGCCGAGGACCACGTGGCCCTGTAAAATCCCTTTACGGCTGCGCGAAGTAGCGAGAGTGCCTTGGTACTCGATGACTTTGCCGGTGTCGTGAACCAAAATTCCGGCTAGAGCTAAATCGGCATCAATTTCTGGGTAAAGCGGCGCGAGCGCTTGGCAGGCCCGCGCCATATGACAGGTGTGCTCGAGTAGGCCATGACGGTAGGCGTGGTGCATAGCGAGCGCGGCGGGGGCGATACGAAAGGCGTCGCCGATTTCCTCGAAAACGGCCTGCACCGTAGCGCGCAACTCGGGTTGGGTGATGGCCGCGATCTGTGTCTGGAATTCAGCCCAGAGCGCCTCACTGTCCTCGGGCGCTATTTCCACGAGGTTGCTCATCAGCGGTGAACCGGCGAGTTGTTCGGCGGTAATTTCTTCCGCGCGGAGTAACTTAGGCGAAAATCGATTCTGATAATAATCCACTTTGCCTTCAATCCGGACGACTAAGCCCTCTTTGAGTCCTTTAAAAAAATCAAACGAGGGATTATCGCTGAAACAATTGCAGTTAAACATGCCGGTTTTATCGGTGAGCTCGACCATTAGGAATGAATTGCCCGTTTTGGTCGGCTTTTCCGCGATCCGCTTGATCAGAAGTACGCTGTGAAAAGTATCTCCCCCGGTGCGGCTGAGGGCTTTGATTTCACGGACGGTGAGGGCAGGAGTGAGGTCAGACATAGAGGTAGCGGTAAAGATGGCCAGAACAGGAATGAGCGGAAGGTGATTAAACGCTGGCAGGAAGCTTAAAATTTACGAAGACCAGCGTGGACTAGCCATATTTTTTCACGAGAACGGTGTAATCGCGAAAGAAAGTATGCTGGGCACTTTGTAAGAGAGCGTAAAAAACAGTTTCCGCGGGCAACACGGCGCAGCCTGCCTGGGCGAGGTGCGTCAACGCCATGGTCGCATCACTCGTACGGCGGGCGCCTATGCAATCGGCGAGGATGGTGACTTGGTACCCCGCGCTCAGCGCATCGCGAGCGGTCTGGTAGACGCAGACCGGGGTCTCGATGCCGCAGAGCAATAAATGTTGGGCCCCACTCCTACGGATCCATTCGGCAATTTTAGCCTCACCCATCGCCGAGAAGGCGGTCTTGCCTAACGCGGTCGGGGCGGCGCAATGGGCCAGCAAATCTTCAGCGGTGCCGCCGAGCTTGTGAGGGACTTGTTCGGTAAAAAGTACGGGCAACCCGAGGCCACGAGCTACTTCCAACGCAAAGGAGCAGCGCCAGTGCACGCGTTGGCTATCCGGGATTGCGGCCAAAAAGATTGGCTGCAGGTCGATACAAAGGAGCAGCGGTGGTGCCGAGCTAGGCGTAGTGGGCGTGGGCGCTTCGCCGGTGAGGGGGGGCCGCGAGTGGGGCAAGGCAGGCATGATCCTACCTTTGCGGGCATTGCTCGCGGGACAAGGGATAACTTATTTCGATAAAATGAGGCAGCTCCGACTAGCGCCGTACCGAATTTTATCAAAATTTTTGCGATTATTTGTAATAAGTTTCGCGCGCCTTTACCTGCACAATCCGCTTTTCGGGTAAAATATAGGCGGTGAGGCAGCCTCCGAGCACGCAGGCCGTGTCGATACCCAAGGTCCATTTAGTCCGAGCCACCTCAGGGCGCGGGGTATGGCCGTAGACGACGAAAGGCGGACCCACCCAGAGTTCTGACCAATGGGGCGCCTCAGGTGCCTCCGATCGCTTGCGGGGTTCGCCTGCTGGGTCGACTACTTGGATGCGCGTCACAATCCGCGCAGGTTGCTTGGCCCAAGGCCGGTCGGGCAAAAATCCTGCATGCACAAAGACCACGCCCAATGTCTCGTCTTCATAGGTCAATTTCATGGTCTCAAGATAGTCCCAGTCTTTGGGCCGCATTTGCTCCATGGTCGCGTAATCGTATTTCTTTAAATGCGTCGGATCATCAGTTCGCCTGTAATTCAAATGACGCAGCTCATGATTCCCTAAAAGGGAGGCCGTGGCGTACTCGCGGGCTAATTCGACAACTTTGCCGCTATCGGGACCCCGATTGATGAGATCGCCGAGGAGAATGAGGCGATCGTCTTTGCGGAGATCGAGTTTCTCGAGAAGGTCCGCAAATTCCTTGTGACAGCCGTGGATGTCTCCGATGGCGATTAATCTACCAGGCATGGGCAAGAATCGAGCGGCGGGCGCGGATCATTTTGTTAATCGGAGAAGCGCGTTGCGCCGGCGCGGGGGTAAGAACCATGGAGATAATCCTTTTCTTGCTAGCGTTCAGACTTCGAGAGGGTAAACAAGAAAACGACTATGGAGTTAAATCTTCACCCTATTGCCACAAAGTGTTTCGTGAGCGGCCGCGATTTCGCGGAAAATGACCGCATTGCCTGCTACCTGGCCCGCGAAGCTTCCGGGGAGGTAATCCGCCGCGACTTGCTGGAGCTAGAGGACGGCCGCTTCATGCCACCGGCTTTCATTTATTGCCGCTGGGTCGTGGCCTTCAAGCAGCGCAAGGCTGGTGAAAATCCCGCGCTTACGCTGAAACTCACCGCCGATAATTTATTTCTTACGCTGGCTGACCCCGCGAATGGACCGAACGCTACGAACACGCCCTTGCTGCAGTTTCTTGCCCTCATGTTGGAGCGTAAGAAGCTGATTAAGCCTCGCGGTATCTCTGAGGATGGTCAGCGCCAAGTTTACGAGCACATGGCGACCCACCAGCTTTACGAAGTCCCCCTGGGGGATTTGAATGTCGATTTTTTCCAAAAGATCCAAGAGCACCTCGGGGTGCTCGTGGGCACGCCAAAGCCTAAAGTTGAGCCGGTGGTTGTGACGACCTAAAAGCGGGGATCCTGCGCCCAGCGTGAGCTCGCCGAGCTTATTCGATGGAATCAGGCCGGTGAGCAAAAATGCTTTTTTTCTGTTTGTTAGTTGAGCGACACGACGAACTGCTTTAACTTAATGGAATGAAAGATCTCGCTCGGATTGCCGAAGAACTGGGCATCGCTTCGCAACACTTACTGTTTTACGGCCGCGACAAGGCGAAGGTCTCTTTGGCGGCTCTCGCGGGGCGACCAGTGCGAGGGCGCTTGATTTTAGTTTCGGCCATCACGCCGACGCCAGCAGGCGAGGGCAAAACGACTGTTTCGATTGGGCTGGCCCAAGGTTTAAAAAAAATTGGCCGCTCCGTCGCCTTGGCGTTGCGGGAACCATCCATGGGCCCCGTCTTTGGTCGCAAAGGTGGCGCGACCGGCGGCGGTCGGAGTAGCCTGACCCCGGCGCAGGATATTAATCTGCATTTTACGGGTGATTTTCATGCGATCACCGCGGCCAATAACTTACTGGCCGCAGTATTGGATAATCATCTGCATTTTAAAACTGCCCGGTTGGCCCCAGCGGAGGTCCTCTGGAAGCGCGTCCTTGACGTCAATGATCGGGCGCTGCGGAGCATTACGACCAGTCGGGCTGGCGCCACGGAGCGGTTATCCGGATTTAATATTACGGCGGCCTCCGAGATTATGGCGATCATCTGCCTCGCAGAATCGCTGGCCGATCTCCGGGTGCGGCTCGATCGTATTGTGCTTGGTTTTACGGCGCAGGGAGCGGCGGTGTTTGCGCGGGAACTGAAAATTACGGGTGCGCTCCTCGCTGTCTTGCGTGATGCGCTCAGGCCGAATCTCGTGCAATCGGTGGAAGGTGTGCCGGCTTTCGTGCACGGTGGGCCCTTTGCGAATATTGCCCACGGTTGTAATTCTGTTCTCGCGACGCGCTTGGCGCTGGCGCATGCCGATTTTGCCGTCACCGAAGCGGGTTTCGCCTTTGATCTGGGAGGCGAAAAATTTATCCACATTAAATGTCGGCAGAGTGGCTTAACCCCAGCCGCCATCGTCTTGGTCGCTACCGTCCGCGCCTTGAAACATCATGGCGGTACGGCGGCGGTTGCTCTCACCCGACCCGATGTGGCCGCGGTGGAGCGCGGCTTAGATAATCTCGCCGCACATCTCACGAGTGCCGGACGATTTGGTCGGCCCGTGATCGTAGCGATTAATCGCTTTGCGAGCGATTCACCTGAGGAACTCGCCGCGATCCAAGATTTCTGTCGAGCTCGCGCGGTGCCGTGCGCGGTGGCGGATGTTTTTGGCCAAGGCGGTGATGGCGCGACGGATTTAGCGCAGACCTTGGTCGCAGCCCTGCCTGCGGTGACGCCTGCTTTGCCGTTTCTTTATGCTGCGAATGAGCCGGTCGAACAGAAATTACAGAAAATTGCTCGCGGCATGTACGGTGCAGATGGGGTCGTGCTAACCGATGAGGCAAAAGCCAAGCTCGCGCTCTTCACGCAAGGAGGGTTTCACCACCTGCCAATCTGCATGGCGAAAACTCAGGACTCCCTGAGCGACAACCCCAA
>SXZN01000069.1 GCA_005787865.1 Opitutaceae bacterium
AACGCAGTTTTGAACCCAGGGACATTACTAGGCCCGCGGGCTTTGGTGATGCCGGGCACGGTCTTTGGTGGTTACCTGCCGGCGGCGACGATTGTTCGCGCGCGCCAAACCATCACCACGTTCGCTCGGCGCGATTAAAAACACGCTCGTCATCAACGGCTTTCTCGTTCTCTCCTTGCGCTTCATTTTTATCGATTCGCGCTCAATTTCGAAACGTTTTTTTATTTTTTAAATATGCCCCGCGTCCTTACTGGCATCACGCCTTCTGGTACTTTGCACATCGGTAATTATTTTGGCGCCATGCGTCCCGCGATTGAACTGCAAGCGGCCGGTGATGCATTTTACTTCATCGCTGACTATCATTCGATGACGTCGCTGACCGATGCGGCCGAGCGCCTCGCGTATACCCAGGGCATTGCGCTCGACTGGCTCGCTTGCGGTCTCGATCCAACCAAGGCGGTTTTTTGGCGGCAGAGCGATGTGCCGGAAGTCTGCGAACTTACTTGGCTGCTCGGCAGTCTGACGCCGATGGGATTACTTGAGCGGGCGCACAGCTATAAGGACAAGACGGCCAAGGGGATTTCACCCAATTTTGGGCTATTTGCCTATCCCGTGCTGATGGCGGCCGATATTTTACTTTACGATACTCATATCGTGCCGGTCGGGAAGGATCAGAAGCAGCATCTTGAGATGACGCGCGATATCGCGATTAAGTTTAATCAAACTTATGGCGAGACGCTGATCGTGCCGGAAGAGCGCATTGCAGAATCGGCCGCGCTTATTCCCGGCCTCGATGGTCAGAAAATGTCAAAAAGTTACGGCAATACGATTGAGATTTTCGGTGAGGAGAAAGTGCTCCGGAAGAAAATCATGGGGATCGTCATGGATTCGCGGAGTCCGGCTGAACCTAAGCCTGATGCTGAGCAGAATCTCGCGATTCAATTACTAAAACTTTTCGCTCCAGCTGAAGTTGCCATGGATTATGAAAATCGGCTCCGCGCTGGCGGCCTCGGTTATGGGGATCTAAAGAAAGCACTCTTCGAGCATTACTGGAATTTCTTTGCCTCCTATCGGGCGAGACGAGCCGGGTTGGCGGCTCAGCCCGAGTTCGTCGCTCAGGTCTTGCAAGACGGAGCGACGCGGGCGCGGGCGGTGGCAAGCCAGGTCATGGTCCGCGCGCGTCGAGCTTGCGGATTGCGGTAGTGTTTTGCCTCCGCGCTTTGGACGCTGCGGTGCTGGGCCGCTCAAGCCTCAGATTACGGGATAGCTGGGGCGCGGTAGCGCGGCGATCCGGTCCATGATGCGTTGGGCGGCAGTTTCGTAACGCGCTTTACCGAGGGCGGGATCATCGTAATCAGCGGCCAAGATGGGTGGACCAAACACAATCGTTATAGGGGCGCCAAAGTTGGGGACACGCTGGCCTTTGCCGAAAGCTTGAAAGGAGTCGAAGACACGGCAGGGGACGACGGGGACGCCGGTCTTGCAGGCCATAAAGCCGACGCCGGCTTTAGGTTTTTGTAAATTGCCATCCGGTGAGCGAGTGCCTTCTGGGAAAAGCACCACTGCGCGATCTTCTTCTAACGCTTGAAAGACACGTTTGATCGCTCCGATGTCGCCACTGTCGCGCTCGACGGGAATGGTCCCAACGTTCGCGAGCCACCAGCCCACGAGTCGATTATTCCAGAGACTCTTGCGCGCAAAAAATCGCATCTGTTTAGCAATTTGACTGGCGACGATCGGCGGATCGAGATGGCTGGCATGGTTGGCCGCGATCAGAAAAGGGCCTTGGCGGGGAAAGTTTTCTTGGCCGACTACTTCGCCCCTAAACCACATCGCATGAATGACGCCGGCCAGATAATGAAAGAAGCCGTAGAACGGTTTCATGGTCAGGTGATCGGGGATGTTCGTCATGGCGAATTGGTCGGCAGGTGCTCTTAGCTCAGCTTTTTTTCAATCATGGCGGCCATTTTTTCCACAACTTGTTCAAGGGTCAGGAAGGTTGAGTCAATCGCGATGGCCCCAGTCGGGCTGACGAGAGGTGACGCTTTCCGGGAAGAGTCGAGGCGGTCACGTTCGGCAATGGAGTCTAATTGGCCTTCGCGCGCGCGGCGTTTGGCTCGTTCAATGGGATCGGCATGAAGGAAAAAGCGATAGTCAGCTGCTGGAAAAATGACTGAGCCAATATCCCGTCCCTCCATGACTAAGCCGCGAAAGCCATGCTGCTGCGCCACCGCTACCTGGCTTCGCTGATAGCCCAGCAATTTCTGGCGGACGGCAGGAATAGCGGCGTAGTGGGAGACGTGCTCGTTAACATTTTGCCCGCGAATTTCGTGATCAGCGGGTTGACCGCCAATCATGAGTTGGGCTGAGCGGCCTTGGAGTTGCGTGGTAAAATTTAACTCAGTCAGCGCCAAAGTGAGGGCAGCAAGGTTGGTGGGAAGCACGCCACGCCGCAGCAACTCGTGAGTTATATGCCGGTAAAACGATCCGGTGTCCACGTGCAGCAGGTTAAAACGTTCAGCGAGAATTTTCGAGGTGGATGATTTCCCCGAGGCCGCGCCGCCATCGATCGCGATAATGAGAAGAGACGGGGTGCTGGTCATAGCGAGACGCGCGAGCAGCTAAGGCAGGAGAGGAGAGTCATCACAAAAGCACAGAATTACCGCGCAGGTCAGCCAGCAAGTCAAAGAAGCTCGGGAAAGTTTTAGCGCAACACGCGGGATCTTTTATACTGAGCCAAGCTTGCCCATTTTTTAGCAGATCATAGCAGCCGAGGATTCCGAAACTCATGGCGAAGCGATGGTCGTGGTAGGTTTCAATTTCAATGTGCGGGGTAAGCGGCCGAGGATGAATTTCTAGAGTGTCCTCAGTTTCCATGACATGCTGGCCGAGTTTTCTTAGTTCGCGGGCCATGCCGGCGACGCGATCGGTTTCTTGTTTTCGGGTATGCGCTATGCCGGTGATCTGCGTTGGCCCCTCAAGCAGCGGGGCCAGTGCGGCGAGGGTCAGAAACGTGTCGGAGAAGTGATTAAAGTCGGCGCTGAAGCCGTTCCGTTTGTGGCCACTGGCCACCCGATGATCCGATGGAGTGATCAAGTGATGCGACGCCAGTAAGCGGTAGAATTCTGCATCACCCTGCAACGCGGCAGGGCTGAGATTAAGACCGTTGACGGTCAGTTGACCCTGGGTGACCAAAGCGAGGGCCGCGAAATAGCTGGCGGCAGTGGCATCGCCTTCGATGGCATAATCAACCACGGGGGTGGAAAATTGTTGAACCATTCGCTCAGTCATGGCGACAAACGGACGTGAGACCGTCTCCCCTTTAAGCTCGACCGTGAGCGGCGCGCGAGCGTGCGGGGCGACCATCAGTAAGGCGGAAAGCAATTGGCTGCTTTCCGTCGCGTCGAGCCGCACGTTCCCGCCCCGTAGGCCGGCAGTTTTTAAGGTGAAGGGAAAAGAGCGGGCCGAGGCGGTGGCTCCCTGGTGCTCGAGCGCTTCGAGCAATGTTCCAATGGGTCGCCGGCGCATCGCTTCATCTCCGTCGAAATGATAGGTGCCCTCAGGGTGCAAACTAACCAAGGCCGTGAGAAAGCGCGCCGCGGTGCCGGCGTT
>SXZN01000070.1 GCA_005787865.1 Opitutaceae bacterium
AAAATCATCGGCGCGAATTTGCCCATCGCGTGGGCATGCGTGTCGGCATAATGGCCGACCAAGGGATGCAGCTGTGAATTGAGCAACCAAGCGGTGGCGCCGATCAACCCAAGGCATTTCGAAGTGTGGCCAGGAGGGATATCCTGCACGAATGCGTAGAACATCGCGAAGACTCCCATCAGGCCCGCCCCTACTAAGCAGTAGAGTGGAACGAGCAGGGTGCGACTTGGTATAAAAGCCACTGGGGTGGCTAGTAGGCAGAGTCCGGCCGCGGCTAGCACAACCAGTTTGCGCGTTCGCTCAATTGAGCGCTCGGGCGTGACGAGTCGCCGCGCAATATAACCGATCGCAATGCTACCCACATCGGCCGTGAGATAGAATGCAATCAGCAGATACTGCAGCTGCTGATTCGTGAAATGCAAATCAACCACCAGATGGCGGGGCAGCCAGACCCGATAAAAATGCCAGCTAATGTTTACGGCGAGTCCCACCGCCATCGTAATCCAGAAAATGCGGAGGAGGAAAACTTCACGAAACGGGATGACTACGGCTTCGTTCACCGCTTGCGGCGCAGGTAGGGCAATCTCCGCGCCTCGTGCGCCCCGTGTGCCCCAAAGCCACAGCACGACCCAAATCGCCCCAACGGCCCCCGTGAGCATAAATAACTGCCGCCAGCCTTCGCCGTGCGGTCCGACCAGCCCCAAGACCATCAACGGCGTCAACACCGCGCCTAACGTCATGCCGCTATTAAAGATTCCATTGGCCAATCCCTGTGCTTCCCGTGGGATTATCCGCCGAATAATATTGACCGCCACCGGCCAGTTAAAGGCTTCGCCCGCGCCGAGGATTGCGCGGCAAATTTGCAACTGGAGGAGCGTTTGCGCGAACCCTGTAGCGAAACCCGCCACGGACCAGACCAATAAAGCGATCGCATAGAGCCAGCGCAGATTCCAGCGGTCAGCCATAAAGCCCGATACAATAACGAAGGCGGCATACGAATAGCCAAACACGGCTTCTAATTTACCGTAACCTTCCTCGTTTAAATTAAAGTCTGCCTTGATGTAGGTGGCCAGCGACCCGAGGGTCTGTCGGTCCATATAATTTACGACAGTGGCGAGGAGCAGCATCATCACTATCCCCCATTTCCAAGGAGCAATAGCGGCTTTGCTTGGAGGGGTCGAATGTTTGCTGCTGGGGGATACTATTTTCACGGAGTCGGTTTTTGGGGCGAGCTATGGCCGCATTATCGCGATGCGTTTTTTAGTCGCCATGCTGCAAAATAGAAAGTGGTGACAGGCAACTTCTACCCAGAGTTTGGGCGCGGCTGTCATGCTAGAATATTCAATTGCCTAGTGAATGCTTAAAGCTGATCGCGTGTAACGCTGGGAAGATACGACTTAGTATCGTGTTGGCGCCCAAAAAGCGAGGGTGAGAATAAATTAACTATCGGCTGTATGGTAATGAAATCATCAAGGCATTTTTTGCGCACCCGTGCTGGCCCTTCCTGCCGTTGACAGGACCGGCCTGGTCGCGGCACGTTAAGCTTTGTCATGATTCACGTGGTGCTTTTCAATCCGCAAATTCCCCCGAACACGGGAAACATTGGGCGCATGTGCGCGGTGAGTGGGTGTCGCTTGCACCTGATCCATCCTTTGGGTTTTGCGATTACCGAAAAAAATCTCAAACGCGCGGGCATGGATTATTGGCATTCGCTCGATGTGCATGAGCACGCGGATTGGGCGGCATTTAAGGCGAGTCCGGCGGCGCCACAGCGGTTGTGGCTTTTCACGACCCATGCCCAGAAATCTTTTTGGGCAGTCAATTATGCTGCGGGCGATGGCTTGGTGTTCGGCAATGAGGAGGCCGGCGCCCCCGATTGGCTGCATGCGGAATTTGGCGCAACGCAACGCGTGAAGATCCCCCACGGCAATGCCGCGTTGCGTTCACTGAATCTTTCAACGGCCGCCGGGATCGCCACCTACGAGGCCTTGCGTCAAACCGGCGGTCCGCTGGGCTGAGCCCACGGACGTTTAGCCGCGGCGAATTTCTGAACCCTTAAAGCGGATAATTGTCCGGTAAACTTTCTTTACCCGACAAGTGATCTTACCCGTTTTAAGATCAAAAGATTCCGGAATTTCGATGCGGTGGACATCGACCACTGCATGATAACCCCGCTCTGAGAATATATCGATGAGCATGGCCAACGCATCCGGCTCACTGAGCGCCGGATCTTCACTATTAATATTAGAGTGACCTGATAGGGCGTGCCGCCTGACGATCGGCATCATTTTTTTCTCAATCAAGGTAATCACGCGCTGAAAAAGCCCCGGGTTGCTGAGCTCATAGCCATCCAGCCGCTTGACCAATTCCTGTCGAGCATGGACCACAATCTCACTGGCTAGCGGCAGCATGCGTAAGCGATCGAACGTGTGCGCATCCAGTTCCAGCGAGCTTTGGTAATCGAGCTCCCCGACGATATTTTGCTCAACCTCTGCGAACGTGCCTTGCGCGTTGATCAGATGATAGTGGAAAAAATCTTTTAAGGAGAGGAGGGCACCCCACGTTTGCTCCTTGAATACCCGGTAACGGCGCCGAGCCAAGGTTTGGTCAAAATCGGTGATGCGCTCTTCTTCCAGCTGACCTTGCCCGCTACGGCGCACCTCGAGATTGTGCGCTTTGACTTTGCGGCCGCGCATGATTTGCCGTGCCACGCTTTCCTTTTCGTCAACGAATAGTACGACGATCTGCATGACCGGTTGGCGGAAATGAATGGCCAGCGGGGTGCCATAGAATTCGCGCCACAGCTGCGTCATTTTTTCATACAACATCTTGAGGCACTCGACCTGCACTTTCGTGCGCGGAAATCCATCGAGAATAACGCCGTCGCGATATTCAGCCTTGAGCAAGCGGCGCAGCAGGACTGCGAGCACCTCGCGATCGCCAATCATGCTGCCCGCGTCCTTGATTTTTTTCATCTCCGGCGTGTCGAGCAGCGAGCTCATCACAATCGGCTCACAAGTCAGCCCGCGGGTCTTGGCAATAAACGACGTATTAGTGCCCTTACCTGCACCAGGCGCGCCGCCGAGCAGAATGATTTCCTTGGGGAAACGCAGGTGAGAGCGTCCAAAATGGGCTTCGAGGTCAGCCCAAATTGGCTCAAAGATAATTCGCGCGTCCTTGATTTCCAAGTCAGGCGAAGGCGTTGGGTTGCTGGCGGGCGGGGAATTTTTCTGAATTTCGCTCATGCTAAAGCGAGTAGCCTAGAGGCTAGGTCCCGGCGGAGGCGACAATATTTACGATCGGCTGCCCGCTCGTCCGGGGCTGCCGCGCTGATTAACCCCTTGGTCTAAGCACCCTTGCGCGGTAAAACTCGTACCGGCGATTCCATTTGCCCGCGGGTAACGCCGAGCTGGTTTAGCAACTTGAGCTCTCGCCAAAGTTCCCCGCCACTGGTCTCGCCACGAAGTAACTGCTGATAGCGCTGCACCGTTTGGCTAACTTCCTCCGGGGTTTCCGTCATAAATTCGACGCGAAAGGATTGCGCCCCCAGCGTCAGAAGTCGCGCGACATATTCCGCACCGGTTTGCGCGCGGCTATTATAGACCGTATTGCGGCAACCGGCATCGGCTTTGAGCGGATGCTCGGCCCCGACCCGATCGCGTAAAGCTACGCGCTGCGTGTCACAAGGCCGGCCACAATCGCGGTAATCTTTACCACTCGAGAGGAAGGCACAGAAGACACAGTGCTCCATGTGAAACATGGGCATGTGCTGATGAATTGTCAGATCAAACCAAGCTCCGGGCGCTGCGTGCAGCAAGGCTTCGAGTTGGGTGATATTGAGATCATAGGAAGCCGTGACGCGTTCCAATCCAAAGTGATTAATAAAATAATCGGCGGTCAGGGGATTGGCGACATTGAGCGAAAAATCTCCACGGAGGCGCTGGCCGGCAAATAGCGTGAGATGATCGTAATTGCGGACGAGATAGCCGTCGGCTGCGCAGGAGAGCACTTGCTGGATAATCCATTCTTCGCCGGGCTTAAAAATGCGCGGCGCGGCGACCCAAATGGAAGCTGCGTGCGGCGGAAGGCTACTGGCCGCTTGGAGGGCACGAAAATCGCTGACGGCGGTGCGGTAGTGCTTGGGGTTTTCGAATTCGCAATAAATGGTCCGCGCGCCGGCGTTCCACGCCGCCGCCAACTGAGGGAGTTCGCGAATGACCACAATGAGCTCAGCCGCGGGGGTTATCGTTGGCGGAGATTTAAAATTATGGGGCTTAAAATTTTCGGTGAGCGTCCAACGTTTTGGGACCGCGCGTTGCGCTTCAAGCTCGGTGGCGACACGGCGCCGGAGATCATTGAGGGCGCTGACGGGTAAGATAACCTCGCCTTCCAGATTATTTTTAAGCGTGCCCAATTTGAAGGGCGTACCGCCGAGCCGGCCGAGTTGGTCGGTCAGCCGTGCGCTGGTGAGTGGCTGGTTTTCAGCGCGAGCGAGAGGGACTAGAGAATCTGCTTGGGCGACGTGACCGGCTTGATCGTGAGCGATAAGCGTGAGCGGCGTGCCCGCGTGTCCATGTACTTCGAGGATGATTTCGCGACGAAAGCGGATTTGGTCGCCTTCAAAAGTTTGCCGAACCCGGCGATCGAGGGCGGGGTCATTCGTTTTCCAGACCCGATCGCCGAGGTGGACGCGGGCAAAATTGATGTCGCCCTCCCCGAAGCGCAGCACCGTCTCGCCGTGGTAAGCATCAAGGTAATAAATGCGCCCACCTTCTTCTTTCTCATCGGGCTGGCCGGCATCAAAGACGATGCCATCGCCCGGTTTGGCCGGACCCTCGAGCTGGAGAGTGACGCGATCGCTGCCGACTTGGGTGACGCGTCCCAAGTAGACGCCGCGTTTGGTGCCGAAGCGAGCGTGGGCAAGTTCTTGATTTTGCACGCCGCGAAACCAGCCGGTGTAGAGGCCGCGCGAAAACCCCATTTCTAGGTCGTAGAGTGATTCACCGCGCACGGCATCCATAATCGTCGCCTCGGCCTGGGGGTTGGGGCCAAAAATTTCCGTCATTACTTTATCGAGGGCCTGACGATAGACGCGCGTGATGCTGGCGACGTATTCGGCGCTTTTTAAGCGACCTTCTATTTTTAACGAGGCGACCCCGACCCGCACGAGATCGGGTAAGACATTGAGTCCCGAAAGATCCTGCGGACTGAGGAGATAACGGCGGTCACCGAGATCGACCGTCTGGCCATTTGAGACGAGCTCATAAGGCATCCGACAGGCTTGCGCGCACTCGCCACGATTGGCGGAGCGCCCGCCGAGGGATTCGCTGGTTAAGCACTGCCCAGAATAGGCGACGCAGAGGGCGCCGTGAACGAATACTTCGAGCGGGATCGTGGCCTCTGTTGCGAGCTGGGCACTGCGAATGGCGGCGATCTCTTTCAGCGAATTTTCGCGCGCCAGCACGACGAGATTCGCGCCGAGCCCGCGGGCGAAATTAACCCCGGCCGAACTCGTGACCGTCATTTGGGTAGACGTGTGGATCGGAAAATCAGGCGACAGCTGGCGAATCAATCGACAGATCCCGATATCTTGGACGATCGCGGCATCGACGCCGGCGGCGATGATGGCTTTGAGATAATCGGTGGCCGCGGCGAGTTCATCCGTAAAAACTAAGGTATTGAACGTCACGTAGCCGCGGACGCCACGCCGATGCAGAAAGGTCATGAGCTGGGGCAGATCGGCGAGGGTGAAATTCTTAGCGCGCATCCGGGCGTTGAATTTTTCTAACCCAAAATAAATAGCATCGGCTCCATTCTCTACGGCCGCGCGGGCGCAGTCCCAGTCTCCCGCGGGCGCGAGCAGTTCAGGGCGCGTCAGCGCCGGCGTGGTTAGAGCGGTCGGGGATGGCATGACAGATTAGACGGCCGCAATCTCTGGGGGTGGCGGCGGTGGCGCGATATCTTTTTTAGCGTGCCAGGCGACATGGGGCGCTGCGTCGCGCAGTCGCAGCGCGAAAAAAACCATCAGTGCTAAAAATGCAGTAGCGAGGTAACTGAGCAGCGGTAGCCCCAAAAAGTGGCCGTGCGCATCACGGGTGACAAACCAACCCGCCAGCATGCTCGCCGCCGCATTAGCGGCGAGTTGGAGCGCCGAATTAATGCTCATGAAACCACCGCGGTAGCGGGCCTCCACCGCATTGGTGATCATGGTCATAGCCGGAGCGTAGCGACCGGACATCGATACCATAAATAGAGCCATCATCAGGCTGGCCAGGGCGACGGAAGATGGTCCGAGTCGCATGATCATAATGGTAATAACCGCGGCCCCAGCGGAGACATAAATCAAAAGACGCAGGCGATCCATGTGGTCACTGAGCCAGCCGATAATGGGCGTACTAATCGCGGTGGCTAGGCCTCCCACGATATAAACAATCGGCAGTTCGGTTTGTTCATTAAGCCCGAGATTAGCGACAAAGGAAGGCGCGAGAAAAGGAACCAAGATGCCGCCCGATAGACCGACCATGGTTCCGAGGGCAAACGCTCGTAGATGCACCCCGTGCGACATAATTTCTTTCATCTGCTGCCAAGGCTCATGATTTTGCAGCGCGGTGCGCAAGTGAGGGAGAGCGATTGAGGCGATCACCAAGTTAGCCACGGCGCAGGCCGCGAGGAAGAAAAAGGCGGCATGCCAGCCGAAACTTCCCGCTAAGACGAGTCCGAGCGGCACGCCCAGAATCGACGCAACGGGAAACGAGGCTGCGACAAAAGCCATCGCGCGTCCGCGTCGCTCGGGTGGAATAAAATCGCCTAACATCGCCGTTACCAGGGAACTCGATAACCCCCCGCAGGCCCCTGCGGCGAGGCGTGCAAGTAGGAGCAGGTGGTAAGTGGGCGCAAGCGCACAGGCCAGGGTGGCCAATCCAAAACCGGCGTAGAGCACGAGCAGCGCTCGTTTACGATCAAACCGGTCGAGCAGGAATCCACCGGCTAATCCACTCATCGCTGCCGCAATCCCATATGATGCTACGAGCTGAGAGAATTTCGCGGGGGTAATCGCGAATGCCTGCATGAGCTGCGCACCGAGCGGCATCATGATCATGAAATCAAGAATGTGCGTGAATTGGACCGCCCCTAGCACGAAGAGCAAGGTGCGCTCCTGGCTTTTAGGTAATTCGTGAGGCTGGGAAAATCGCGACATGCGCAGAGGTTGAGAGAGAAGAATCGCAACGCAAACTCAGCTGGATGCGGGGAGGGTGGTAGCGCGGTCGATTATTTTTGTGTGAGCGAGTGGGATCGGTCCGACAACGGCCCGCGCGGCTTCCGCAAAAAGTTGCGCCCCCTCACTGAGTTGGCGTCGACGGTGGCGGACGAGGGCAATATCCCGCAGGGGGGATGACCCTGTAAATTTACGAAAAACCAGCCCCGCCGGATCAGTCGCGCTTCGGGCGCTTTGCGGTAACACGCTCACTCCCAATCCCAGCGCCGTAAACGATTTCACGGTTGATAGTTGCCCGCAGCGGTGACCGATCCGCGGCTCGAAATCGTTGTCGCCGCAATAAAGGTGGGTTTGCGACGCTAACGTGGAAGCGTCGCCGAGCATAATAAAAATTTCGTCCCGCAGGTCAGCAAAATTAATGTCGACGGCAGTCGCCAAACGATGATCGGCTCCCACCGCGAGCAAGAGCGGTTCGGAGTAAAGCTTTTCAATTAAGAGGTGAGGCTCAGTCAGCGGGAGCGATAAGAGCGCCCAATCTAGTTTTCCTTCTAAAAGTAATTCCACTAAAGGCCGCGTGAAATTTTCCTGCGTCTGTAAATTGAAATTGATATCGTTTGACCGACAATGCGCCAAAATCGCCGGGAGGAAAAATGGCGCTACCGTGGGAATGGCTCCTACTACCACCTTAGGACCCAGGCGCGGGCTGTTTTTTAACTCACCGACCGTCTGTTCGGCTTCCGCTAAAATACGTCGAGCTCCCGCCAACAGTGTTTTACCCGCTTCAGTGAGCACGGCCTTTCGGCCCAAGCGGTGAAAAAGCTTCTGCCCAAACTCCTCTTCGAGGTTCAATATCTGCTGACTCAGCGATGGTTGGGCGACAAATGAGCGCTGGGCTGCCTTGGTAAAGTTACCTGTCTCACTGACTGCTAGAAAGTAACGCAATTGGTATAATTCCATAGTTAAATCAGATGAATCATATAGAATCTAAGTATTTCTCCTATTGCAAGCAATGCCGTATATTCCGGCCATGCACCTCACTGGGTGCTCTAAAAAAATATCAACTCAGCCACTTTATGAAAAACACTACATTTAACATTATCATCGTCCTCACCGCCATGGGCATCGTCGGTCTGACCATCGCCAGCAAGATTGCTGCTAGCAATTTTGAACTGCTCCCCATCGTAGTCAGTTACGCGGCCGTCGCTGGTTTGGCCGCGCTCACGATGTCTGATTATCGCACGAACACGAGAGGCTACTCGGTGCGTTAAGCAACTTTCCTTAGATAGTTTATCATTCAACAG
>SXZN01000003.1 GCA_005787865.1 Opitutaceae bacterium
AGGTCCGAAGGTCATGGCCACCGGATCTTGTACGAGGGGTTCAGCGGCGGCGATTTCCAGTTTAAACCCAGGCATGAGGGTAAAGGCCTGGAGCGCCTCTTCGGGCGTGAGGGCGGGAGCTGCTGGAATTTGATCGGCTGGAACGATTGGTACCTGCGGGGCGCCGAGTTTGTCGGCATTATCGCCGATCTGGGCGCGGGCCAGCGACGCGCTGGCAAAAATAACGAGCAGAAGGAAAATGAGCGAGCGAGGCGGCGAGATCATGTAGCAGACAAAAGCGCGAATGAATGGGGAGGTGAGCGCGAGGCCGTTTGGCTCAACGAAGCAGGAAGGTTTTGACCGCTCCATAATTAGTCAAGACTACGCCGATAGCTTCCGCCGCTTGGCGAAATTCGAAGGGTGAAATTTCAAATTTAGATCCCTTAATTTTTTTCGCCTTCGGGGTTTTCTGTGGCCCCGGATTATTCCGGCAGTGCTTTACCTTTAGTTTCGGGCGCTAGCCAGATCAGGCCGAGGCCAGCGACGTAAATGAGGCTGATGATGGCGCCGGCTTTGGCGTAGCTGCCGTCAAAACTCTGCATCAGCGAACCCATTTGCAGGGCACCGACAGCGGCGAGGATACGGCCAGCATTAAAGGACAGGCCTTGGCCCGTCGCGCGCACGCGGGTGGGAAATAATTCCGGTAAATAGAGCGGCAGCCAGCCATAAAAAGCCGCCGTGAGCGCTCCGACGATAAAAGTCATCACGAGGAAAGGGGGGCCGTAAGCATCGATCCCCCGGAAAAGAAAGGCGCAGCTAATTAAGGAGCCGAGACAAAGAAGGAAATAAGCCAAGCGGCGCGTAATGAAGCGACCGATGTAAGCGCCGAGCATACAACCAAACACTGCGCCGATCCCAGCACTCATGCCGGTCCAACCTTTGGCGGTGGGGTCGGCCACGCCGGCCATCTTATCGGCCCAGAGCGGCAACCATTGCACCGAACCCCACGTGCCGATCAGCGCAACCGAGGACAGCGCGGTAGCAATCAGGGTAGTTTTTAAGAGCTTGGGCCCGAAAATTTCCTGCAACGGCTTGATCTTCGTCGGGCTAGCTTTCACCGCCGCCTGCCATTTTTCTGACTCTGGGATAAAGAGACGGACAATGAAAGTGAGTAAAGCAGGAGCCGCGCCGATCAGCGCCACCCAGCGCCAGGAATCGATCGTCACTTTGAAAAAGATCGCGATGACGGCAATCAACGCAAAGCCGACGTTTGCGGCGGCCCCAATAATGCCGGCCATCAGGGGACGGTGTTTCTCGGGCCAGATTTCCATGACTAAGGCAATGCCTAGCGACCACTCGCCACCCATGCCGAGAGCGGCAACGAAGCGCGAGGCGCATAAATGCCAGGGCTCGCGCGCAAAATAAATGAGTCCCGTGAAAAGGGAATAAACCAAAATACTCGCAGCCATCGCGCGGACACGGCCGATTTTGTCGCCGAGCCAACCAAACACCACGCCGCCGCCCGCGGCGCCGATTAAGAAGGCCGCCGTCGCGTAGCCCATCCACTGGGCGACAAACGAATCACTTAACGTTAGCCCCTGCGCCTGTTGCATCTGCAATAAAGCCGGTCGGGCGATCAAGGGGAATAAGCCCATTTCCATGCCGTCGAACATCCAGCCGAGGAACGCGGCGAGCAGGACGGAGTAGAGTCGCAGTTTATTGGGTGGATTGAGGTCGGCTGGGGCGGGGGAATTCATGCGCGATGGTCGGAAACTCGGAGCGAGCTCCGCTGGGTTGTGGGGTGGGGCCTGCCAGCAGGCACTGAATGAATAAATTGATAGACCACTGCGCGAATCACTGGCAAGCAAGCTCCGCCAAATCGACCATAATTTAATTACCGGCGGTCGACCGCGGCGTAATTCTATTATGCCGCGCGGCTATCGCCCAAGCGACTAGGGCATACGCCGCGCTCGCCACATGGGCGCTCGTCGCCACCTGAATGCTGGGATCATCAAACTGAATCATCCCGCCGCCGCGGCCGCCTTGGATGATTTCAAAAATAATTTCTCCCACATAAATGACGAGCACGCCGGGCCAGAACCAATCCGACCACTGCCGCTGCCAACCTTGGGCGGCCCAATAAAGCAGGAGACCGAGATTGACCGCACTAAGGCCGCCGTATCGCCCCATGTTGGGATCAAAATAATAAATGATCGCGGAAATAAAAGCGGGCATGAGCAGGAGCGCCCAATGACTGAAACGGGCATGACGAGCTTCGAGCAGACCGCCCATGATCATGAATAGACCAGCATCAGCTAAAAAATGGGGCCAGCCAAAGTGAACGAGATGACCGGTCCAGATGCGCCAATATTGACCAGATAGCAGCGCGGAGCGGTCATAAATCAGTCCATCGCGCCAACTCGGATTAAATTGAATGATCAGAGTCGCCAAGCCCCCGGCGATAAATAGCCAAGGTAATTTTCCGGGGTATAGTTGGCGGAGCGATTGCAGCGACCGAAGCATGAATATGACGCTGATCAAGTAACCCGCCGACGCCAGCACCGACCGAGGGCCAAACAGCTTAGCACCACGCCAAACCAAAGACTGGGGGCGCCACCGCCGCCGCCACCGCTACTAGGAGCGGGCGAGGGCGGGACGACTACCGGAGCGGGGGTGACGGTTAATGTCGCGACCGTGCTGGTGACGCTGCCCGCCGTGGTCGTGAGCTTGACGGTGTAATCGCCGGCGTTGCTGGCTTGAACATTACTTAAGCTGAGGCTGGAACTGGTGGCCCCAGTCAGGGCGACATTTCCGAGCGACCATTGATACGCGATCGAGTTGGTGCCCGCCGTGGCGGTAACGCTAAAAACAACATTGGTGCCCGCCGTAGCTGTGGCGCTGGCCGGCTGCGTCGTGATTGCCGGCAGGGTATTAACGGTGAGCGTGGCGGCGCTGCTGGTCACGGCGCCGATGGAATTACTGACCGTCACCGTGTAGCTGCCCGCGTCGCCACTGGCGGGCGAGGCGATGGTGTAGGTGGCCGCATTGGCTCCGCTGATACCGTTGACGCCTTTCTGCCACTGGTAAGTCGGGGTAGGATTGCCCGTGGCCACGACACTAAAGGAAACCGAGGTGCCAGCCGTTACCGTTTTGTTCTCGGGTTGAGTGGTAATAACGGGCGCGTTGCCGATGGCGATTGTCGTGCTGCTAAGATTAAGCGTCAGGCCTGAGGAGTCGGCGTCGAAACCATCGACGGCGAGGTAGTAAATAGTGCCGCCGACCGCGTTGAAAGTGATGGTGCTCGCCTGGACTATGCCCTGATCAATATCATCGTTAGAGGCGATCGTGATTAAACTGGCGAGGGCGGTTCCCGTATAAATCCCCAGCGTGGTGTCCGAGTAACTGCCGCGGGTATCGATGGTGATCGCCCCGCTGCTCGGGGCAGCCCATTTCCACCACACGGAATGGCCACCGGCATTGTCCGCGTGGCGGGGCTCGCCGATTTCTTTGGTGGCATTGGTGTTGTAACCGGTAACTTTAGCCGTGCCGTTGCTGAGCACGACGGCGAGGGCGTTCGCAAATTTGTCATTAGCGGGGATGCCTAGGGGGCCGTACAGATTCTGCGCCCCATCAGTATCGTCTGATGTGATGGTATCGATGGTGCTCACGCGACTATTCATGACCGCGTTGACTGTCTGCGCATCCTCATCCGGATGATCGAGTCCGAGGGAGTGCCCCAGTTCGTGGATGGCGACGCGCTGCAAGTCGACGATCCCAGTGCGTTTCACGCCGCGGTAGGAGTCCCACGTATATTTTGTATTAAAGACAATATCTGACTCGGTGCGGCGATTGCCGCTGTACCATGTGGTGGTGACCGCCAGCGTAGTATCGCCGAAAGCTTTGCCAAAAATATCAGCGGCAAAGGCCATTTCATTTAAGCGGTTACGATCAGTGGCCGCCGCCGCCGCCGCGAGTTGGGGGTTGAATTTAAAATTACCGAGCACGGCGTTCCACGTTTCTGCGGCGACTTGCGTGCTTGTATTATAGTTGCTGCCGTCGATTAAGGTCGAGGCCGATCCGAGCAACACCCGCATCGTGACCTGGCCTGGATTCCACTTAATGGGGAGACCGGTGTTCTTGTTTATAATGAAAGAGAAGCCCCACACCTCAGGCGCAAGACAGACCAAGAGAAGGAGGGCAAAAAAGCGGGCCACGGGATTATTTGGCCAATTCCGTTGTCGCCTCGGCGCGCGCGCCCGCGGCGCGGATTTTCTGCATGAAGGCGGCGGTCGTCATCGGCCGAGCTTGGGGGTTTAAGCGTTTGACCGCATCCCAACTCATCAGGGGCAGAGCGACATCCTGCTCGCTGTAGAGCGGCAGCCCATTGCTGCGTAGAATCAATTCTTGGCCGGATTGAGCTTCTTTATAAACCACATACAGTCCGTGCATGATACCGACCAGTGGGTAGATTTGCTGGCCGTTGCCTTGCACGAAAAGAATATTTTCCTCGCCGAGGTGGAATTTCGGCGCGCCCTCGATCACGAGTTCTTCCGCGCCGATGCGGCCCCCGACAAATTCCAGTACCAGCGGTTGCGGTGGGGTGCCTTTGATGATCTCGCGTAATTCTAAGGTGACTTTGCTCAGGATGTAAGGGCGGCCCTGATTGTCCCGCCATTCAGGGGTGATGGACGTGATCACCCCCCGCACGACGTAATCAGCCTGACCGACCAATTGTTCAAAATTCGGCGCTTCCACGCTCGTGGCATTACTAGGTGCCGGGAACAGCCCTAGTCCAGCAATCATGCCTAGCAGACTCAGCAAACGAAAAGACATAGGGCGGTGACGGGGTGAAGCGTTTTTTATCTGAGCTACTGGCATAATCCTAGTCGAGAAATACGCTTCGTCAAACAGGCTGAGGTAAATAAATTGACTCGTGGAAAATTAGCCAAGCCGCGTCGCCACTTCGATCACATCATGCGGGGAAGCTTCCTTTTGGCCGGCGGGGGTGACGCGGACATAACGAGCTTTGGTGCGAAGTTCGGTTAAATTTTTGGCGCCAAGATAGCCCATGCCGCTCTGCACGCCCCCGATGAGGGTGCCGAGGACGTCGTCGACGGAGCCGGAAACTTCCTTGAGGGCCTCGATGCCCTCAGCGGCGACTTTGCGGGCGGTATCATTTTTATCGTGACCGTAACGGGCGGCGGAACCGGCCTTCATGGCCGCGTGGCTGCCCATGCCGCGATATTGTTTATAGATCTTACCCGAAATTTCCATGATTTCACCTGGCGCCTCGCGGCAACCGGCCAAGAGGCCACCGAGAATGACGGCATCGGCAAGGGTGAGGGCTTTGACGATATCGCCTGATTTGGTAATGCCGCCGTCGGCGATGAGGTGGACGCCAAGTTTTGCGGCGTTGCGGCCGGCCACGTGCAAAGCAGTGAGTTGAGGAATGCCTACTCCGGCCACGATGCGGGTGGTGCAGATGGATCCAGGGCCTTGGCCAATCTTGATGGCATTGGCTCCCGCGCGGGAGAGAAACTCGACGCCGGCTCCGCTGGTAACGTTACCGGCAATGATGGTGAGATCCTTAAAGGCATCGCGAATGAGCTTTACCATATCGCCGACCCCAGCGGTGTGGCCATGCGCCGTGGAAACCGCTACGGCGTCGACCGCTTCATCGACTAACTCGCTGACGTGCGTGATGATTTTTTTGCGATCGAGTTCCCCGTTGGGTAAACGCACCGGCGAGATGGCGGCGCCGACCACGAGACGAAAATTTGCGTCGCGGGCTGGTTTGCGCCGTGACTTTGCTTCGCTGGTGATGCGCTCGACGTCCGAGCTGGTGACCAGTCCCCGGAGGTGATCTTTATCATCGACCACGAGCATTTTGTGAATGCCTACATTCAGGGTGAAAAAGCGATCGGCCTCCTTGATCGGATCCGCCGCCATGTGCTTTTCCTGAACTGTGATGAGTTGCTTGCGCGGGGTCATCACCTCAGAAACTTTCTTGGACTTGTAACGGTCTTTAACGAGGTTGCCGGAGAGCAGGCCGGCGAGCTTGCCGGATTTCTCGACCACGGGAAAGGTGCGGAAATCGAAACGCTTTTGGTCGATCATCGCCAGCACTTCGCTGACATACGCATCAGGGGAAACGGTGATGGGATCTTGAATGAGGCCGTGAATGTGGCGTTTAACGCGAGCGACTTCCTTGATCTGGTCCGGTCCGGGTAGATTGTAGTGGATGAGACCAAGGCCGCCATTGAGTGCCATGGCGATGGCCATGCGGGACTCGGGGACCGTGTCCATGTCAGATGAGATGATGGGAATCTGTAGCCGCAGGCTATCCGATAGCGCGGTGCTCAGGTCAGTGTCCTTCGGCAAAATCTCGGAATGCAGCGTCGCGAGGGAGACGTCATCGAACGTCAGGGCGCTCGGCAAGTTAGCGGCGAAGAAGCGATCGGCAGGCAGGTAAAAATCCGAGTCGCTGGCGGAGGGGGCAACAGGCTTAGTCATTGTTGCCCAGAACGAGATACTCCCGCTGCGACAAAGCTCAAACAAAAAGCACGCCTCAGCTTATTCATTAGGGATGAGTAAGTTGTATAAGAGAAAATCTCTAAATAAGCTGAAGATAAATTTGGAAAATTAGCTTGCTGGCTAGTTGCCTTCTTTCGGTGGATTCTGTGTGTTCGCCGGTGCTCACACATGGTTTATCTTTTTGAGTTCAAACGCTATTGTCAGCCCCTGCCGGTGCCGCTGCGGACCGCGTATGGCGTCTGGGCGGAGCGGGAGGGCTTGATTATTAGGCTGGAGGATGAGTCCGGAGCAGTGGGCTACGGGGAGATTGCGCAGATTCCCTGGTTCGGCACGGAAACCTTGGCAGAGGCGGAAGAGATTTGCCGGAAATTTGGTGATCAGGTTGACGACGCTCTTTGTGCCGCGGTGCCGCGGTCGTTCGGTTGCGTACGTTTTGCCCTCGCGGCCGCGCGTGCGGAAAAAACAGCTGACGCCACTGCCGCCAAGCTGCGGTTACCGGTGGCGGCTTTGTTGCCGGCTGGGCGCGCGGCGCTCACCGTTTTATCGGCTAAACTCGAGGCCGGCTTCTTGGCGTTTAAATGGAAAGTGGGAGTGGGCCAGGCTGATGACGAACTTGGGCTGCTCGACGATTTATTATCCCGTTTGCCCGCCCATGTGAAATTGCGCCTTGATGCTAACGGCAGTTGGACCCGGCGGCAGGCGCAACAGTGGTTGGAGCGCTGCGCAGATCGGCCGATTGAATTTATTGAACAGCCCGTCGCACCAACCGAAGGAGATACGCTGCTGGGATTGGCGCGGGATTATCCAGTGACATTGGCGCTGGATGAATCAGTCGTGCGGCTGGATGAGGCGCGCCGTTGGCAAGGGCTCGGTTGGCCGGGGGTGTTGGTGATAAAGCCGGCTCTTGTTGGCCCATTGTCCGAATTGGCGGAATGGATTATCACGAGCAAAGCAGATGTGGTAATTTCTAGTGCGATCGAAAGCGCCCTGGCGCGCCATTCGATCTTGCGGCTGGTGCTGACACAGTCGCTCACGCAACGCGCCCTGAGCTTTGGGCTTGGCGAGATTTTTGGTCAACGGGCTTGGGATGGAGCGATCCTGGGACCCTTGGCTGACGGCACGCTTTTCACCACTAATCCAGGGGAGGCCTTATGGAACGAGCTGAGTTGAGTCAGGCGTTGCGCACTTGGCGGAGTCCCGATTCTAGCGGCCGGCCTGTGGCCCGAACATTTATTGCGGAAGTTCAGCCAGAAAAATTTATGACCGCCTTCGCTGATGCCGTCGCAGGCTCGGGCGAAATTTTTCTAGGCAATCCGGCGTGGGGAGAGACGGAGCGGGCTTCGTGGGACGCGCTCCGTACGGCGGGTGTCGGGACAGTTCCTGCGGCCGGCTTTCCCTTGGGTTGGCTCGGTATTCCTACTGGCGGGACGAGTGGTCAGTTAAAATTTGCCCGGCATGATCACGAAACCTTAAGCGCAGCGGTGCGCGGTTTCACTCAGCATTTTGGTCTGACCCAGGTGAACGCCGTGGGGGTTTTGCCCCTGTATCATGTGAGTGGATTAATGGCCTGGTTGCGGTGTGCGCTGACGGGCGGAACCTATTTGGCGTGGGATTGGAAGGCCTTGGAAGGCGGCGGACGCCCCGTGCTACCAGCACGAGCGGAAGGCTGGCTGTTATCGCTCGTGCCGACTCAATTAGAGCGGCTCTTGTCCAGCGACGGCGCGGTGGCTTGGCTCCGGCAGGTTCGCATCATTTTTATCGGTGGGGCTCCGGCGCGGCCCGAT
>SXZN01000071.1 GCA_005787865.1 Opitutaceae bacterium
AAAAATCGGCATCGGTTGATACGGCCCAATCCGGTTGGACTAATCGGCGCTGGGCTGAACTCGGCAGCCCCGTGGCCGCGGCGATCAGCAGATCACTCCTGCCGTTGGCTTGCTGAATCATCACGCCGACATTCGACTCATCAGCCGTTTGGCCCGTCTCGGTTAGCAAACTGATCCGACTGATCATTTTGATTTTTGGGCTGTCGGTATAGGGCTCGAGGATTGCGACAAAAGTGGAGGCGAGTTTTTCGGTAGTGGCACCTTGTCGGCGAACCAGCAAACTGGGTACCCAAGTTTCATGACCGCGCTCGATGAGCCAACTTTCGGCGAGAGCAGCTTGGGTTACGTTGGTTAGATCAGTGTAACGCAGATGCACCTCGGCTCCCGGCGGAAGATAGCGATAACGATCCTCAATTTTCCAATCAACTTGCCAGCCCAGGGTCGGAGTGCCGCCGTGGAAATTACGCATTTGGGTCTCGGGCCCAAAATCGACCATCGGGGTTAAGGGGATTCCGGTCGCGCTGACGGTTCCGAAATAGCCGTGCATAAATTTAGCGTGATCGTGGCCACCCGTGACGCGAAAAATATCTAAGAGATAACTATCCTCGCGTGAGATATCGATCAGGAGGAGCGATCGTTCAAATTTCTGGAGTGCGGTGGTTTGGACCAAAGCGGGCCCCTCTGCGCGGATTAATTTAACCACTACCCCCGCATCCCAAGCCGTCGTGGTACCGAGTACACTGCCTTTGCGGGGATTTAATTGAACCTGCAGCGGCTCGGTCTCGGGAATGCCCAAGCGGGTTAACTGATTTTTAGCGTCTACGACTACGGTATTATGGGCGGCGGTCATTTTGTACCAATTAGCTCGAGGGGAATACCAACCCCCGAATTGCACAGGAGGATAACCAAAGCCTGATAATATCTCGAGACCGTGCGCAAATAACCCAATATTCAGGGCATCGCCACGGCCGTGGTTGCCGGCAATATCGTAATCCAGCCAAACCGCTCGCTGGTGGTCGCCGGTGCCTGATCTTAAAATACCCAGGCCCCATTGGGATTTATTTACTGATGCAGTTTTGATGGCCGTGCCGTGCGTGCTGATGGCAGCAGCCACGTTCTGTTGAAACTGCGCGGGCTGCGCATGGGCCAAGTCATAAGGCAGGTTGGTGATGGTGTTGCCGTTGGCGCGGTAGAGCAGTTGCACATAAAGCGGGTCGTGGGTGATTTCATAGAGCCGCCAGAATATTGTATAATCTGAAACTAACGGAATGCCGCCGAGCGCGGGCTCAAAGAAATTTTTGCTGAACGCTGCGCCAGCGTAATTAAGGTCCTGCGCACCGAAGGCGCCCGCATCGCCAATTTTTGGGTAATATTTTTCACCGAGCCAAGTATCGACATGAAAGCGATGCGTGGACTGCAGGTTTGGGACCGCTTTAACCAGCGTCGACAGTAGGTCCGGAGACAGCCGGTCAAAGAGCGCGAGTACATTAGCCAGGGTCCGCGGGACGAAAGTGCTGTAGGCCGCCAAGCCTTTTTCACCGCTGAGACCATCCACCGCGGTGGCTTGCGTGAGCATGCGCTGAAGTGAACCGATTATTTGGTCGCGATTTTCAGGCCAGGCCAAAACGGCTTGGCTGATGATCAACGTAATATCAGTGTTGGGGAAATTGCTGATTATTTTTTGCGGCTGCCGGGAAACTTCGCGCAGAATGCCTGTTTCAATATTATTCTTAATCGCCGCAATACTGTCTTTGGCGCTGGGGAGTTGATACTGACGAGCTTGGCCGGAGAGAAAGCTGACCAGGGCTGGATCGTGATCCAAGGCGGGGAAAATCATATCGTAGGCGAGCGCGAGTTCCATGCTTTCCCGGCAGGCATCATGCCAGACGGTCACCATCCCCGCACCCACGACGGGATCGACCCGCTCATACGATAAGCCCTGTTTCAAGAAATCAAAGGTCGGATAGAGATCCGCCACGCGATCGAGCATGATGGCTGCTTTGTGGGCGTAAGCGGGGTCGCCGGTCAGCACGTAAGCCATCGCGAGGGTGCGAATCCCCGTGAGCATGACTTGTTTCCATTGGCCGTAGATCAAGTAAGCACCGATAAAATGCCAACGGTTGGAGCCATCGCTGTAGCCGGTGCCGTCATCGACGCCAAACCGGTGCAAGGGATCGGTGGCGGCGGGGTGGTCAGCGTTGACCAAGAGCGAACGGTCGGCGCGGGCTGGCTCGAAAATTCCGTGGGCATCAATCCCTGACTTATAAAATGCGGCAAAATCATTTTTGGGGAAAGTTTCCTGACAATGCGGGCAGGCTACTTTCCAAGGACGATTGAGCGCATCAATTTTCCAAGTATTCATGGGCGTGCTCTGCCGGCACTGTGGGCAAAAGCCATTCGACCACACGTGCCAAGAGCGTTGGATGGTGGCGCCAAACATGGCGGACCACAGCTCGACATCAGATTGTTGCAGCCAAGCTTGGGCCGCCGTGAGACAGGCTTGAGCCTGGGCTTGGGCAGCGGGATTCTGAGCTAGGTTGCTGCGCAGAATCTGCGTTACAGCTGGAGGGAAAAAAACAGATTGGGTTTTTTCGCGGTAACTTTCGGCTTGGCTCAATGCGGGAAGCAGCGCGAGCAAGAGGCTGAGCAGCAGGGGAGCGCAGCGCTGCGCTGGGGCAGGAAATAAATAGATCATCATGCTATAAAGTATTTTCTGGGGTGAAGGGCTCCGGGGCTGATGGCGGGCTAATGATCAGCGTCAAGGGACACGGCCCTCGTGGGATAAGGCACGGCCCCTTTCATGGCGCTCTCTCTCAGAATCTAAGCCGAAAAGGGCCGCTTAGCAGCTGACATTTTTCCCTTCGCCGCCGAAGTGGCTGAGTCGTTCCGCTTCGGCCGTCTTCGAGACGCCCGTGGGCGCGTAGTGGAACTGCAGGGCGCGGCGGCGATTATCAGACGAATTGTGCGGCGTGCCGTGGGGCAGGAGTCCATCGAAAAACAATAAGCCACCGGGTTTGAGCGGTACGGCTACTGACTTAGTCCCCAGAATGGTATGGTCACAAATCTGCCAGTCGCGGCGCTGAAAATGTAGAATGGGGCCCTCTTTATGGCGGCCGGGAAGAATTTGCATGCAGCCGTTCTCGACGGTGGCTTCATCGAGCGCGATCCAGACGCCCACGATCGGTGTGCCGATGGGATAATCAAAATAGGCCTTATCTTGGTGCCAGGGTTTTTCGCGGCCGAGGCGAGGTGGTTTAATCAGCGCCATGTCTTGAAACATGGCAGGCTCGGCACCGTGTAACAGGGGCTGAAGGGCGGCCAACATTTTGGGGTGGTGGGAAATCGCTTTGAGTCGCTCGTCAAAATCCACGAATAGACCTAATTTCCGCACGGCATCTTGGCGCTGTTCAGGTCCTAGCGTAGCTAAAATTTCCTTAGCTTTCCCTTCAAAGTAAACGTGTTTGAAATCAGGGCGACGACCCATGATGAGGCTGACAAGCCCATCGATCGCATTCTGGATTTCCGTCGGGGTGAAAGCTTGGCGGACGGCGAGATACCCGTGCTCGTGATAAAAGGCGATTTCCGCTGGGCCGATATCCGTAAGGCGCTCCACGCTGTGGGCCGTTGCGATGGGCTGATAAAGGTCGGCCGCATGCATATCAGCAACGACATCAAATAAAACGGGTTCCGTGGTCGAAGGGGTGCTCATGGACTGATCAAAGGTAAAAGTTCAGATCTAATTAAGTCCTCATAGATGAGCGGTCTAGCGGAATAATTCCAGCCTAACTTATCGATTATGAGCCGAACGGTACGACTCAATCGGTCGTCAAAAAATAGCTCGGCCGCTGAACTTGAGCTCATTAGACTGGGGTTTAGCACGTCGCCGGTAGCGTGATTTTGCTGATTTATCATAGGCGTGCTTGTCGCTCGACGAGGTTGACCCCGTCCGTTAATCGAACGGGCCCGCCATTCATTTTAAAATATCGACTCCATGTCTCCCCGGGAATTACCCATTTATGAACTCGAGATCCGCCTCTTGGCGGCTGTGCGAGGGCAGGGGCGTTTGATTGTGCAGGCGCCAACGGGGTCGGGCAAATCCACCCAAGTTCCGCAGATGTTACTTAAACATGGCGTGCTGGGTGACGGCGAGGTGGTGGTGCTCCAACCGCGCCGACTCGCGGCGCGCATGCTAGCTAAGCGGGTGGCGGAGGAAGTGGGCACCAAGTTGGGGGAGATCGTCGGTTATCAAATTCGCCTAGACTCTCGCGTCTCGCCGGCGACGCGCATTCGGTTTGTCACGGAGGGCATTTTGCTACGGCAGATGTCCTTTGATCATTCGTTGCGGGGCATCAGCGCCATTATTTTCGATGAATTTCACGAACGGCATTTATATGGTGATATCAGTTTAGCGCGGGCGGTGCAGATTCAGCAGACGACTCGGCCCGATTTAAAAATCATCGTGATGTCGGCTACCCTCGATGCGGCGCTCCTAAAAACTTACCTTGCACCGTGTGAAATCCTCACGTCCCAAGGCCGCACCTTTCCCGTCGCGGTGGAATATTTGCCGAAGTCCGTCGATTTTGAGTACGACCCGGTGTGGGTGGTTGCGACGCGGGAGTGCGAGCGCATCGCGGCGCAAAGCACCGGTGATATTTTAGTCTTCATGCCGGGAGCTTTTGAAATCAGTCGGACCGTGCAGGATGTGCAAGGCTCGCACGCGTTGCGGGGTTTTTTGTGTTATCCCTTGCACGGTGAGTTGCCGCCCGAGCAGCAGGACCGAGCGGTGGCGCGGTACGACACCCGCAAGATAATCGTTTCCACGAACGTGGCGGAAACCTCGCTCACGATTGACGGCGTGATGGCGGTGGTCGACTGCGGTCTAGCCCGAGTGGCGCGCTATGATCCGCATCGCGGCATTAATACGCTCCTCGTGGAGAAAATTAGCGTGGCTTCGTCTGATCAACGCGCGGGTCGCGCCGGTCGAACGGCACCGGGGATTTGCGTGCGACTCTGGACTGAGCGCGAACACACCCAGCGACCCTTGCAGGAATTAGCGGAAGTGAAGCGACTGGATTTGGCGGAAGTGGTGCTCACGCTTAAAGCGGCGGGGATTGATGATATTAACCATTTTCCCTGGCTTGAAAAACCTGAACCCAAAGCCTTGGAACGAGCCGAAGGATTGCTCGAGGACCTCGGAGCAGTTGGTCGTGTTGGGCTCGATGCGCCCCCGCTCACTAGTCAAGCGACCGGGGCCGAGACGCGTTTGCGATCACCCACGCGCATCACCGAGATCGGTCGACGCATGCTGCGATTCCCGATGCATCCGCGTTATGCTCGGATGTTTTTAGCGGCGCAGGATTATGGTTGTGTGCGGTCAGTGGCTTTGATGGCGGCCCTAACGCAGGGGCGGAATTTTCTGTTGCGCAATGTTGACAAGCGAACCGCTGAGGCCCGGGAGGAACTTTTTGGGGAAGAGCATGAGTCGGATTTCTTTTTGCTTATGCGGGCCTGGCGCTATGCGGATAAGGCGGGTTACAATCAGGAGGCCTGTCGACGATTGGGAATTCATGTGCAGGGGGTCCGTCAGGTTGGGCCGTTGTTTCAGCAATTTCTGGAAATCGCCCAAGCGGAGGGCCTCGATGTAGCGGAGAAGCGCATTGATGGGGTCGCCGTGCGCAAATGCGTGTTGGTCGGTTTCAGTGATCATCTCGCTCGGCGGCTCGATGGCGGCACCTTGCGTTGCGA
>SXZN01000072.1 GCA_005787865.1 Opitutaceae bacterium
AAAAACCAAACGGCGCCCGAGACTATTCGCCTCGCTTGGGCCAAATGCACGGCGGCAAGTGTCGTCGATGGTGGCTTGAAGTTGGTCCAGCCTTAAGGTGGCGCGCGTTTTTTTGCCCGCGCTGTGTCGAAGCACTTAAAAAACATCAGCGTCATCGCCGCGGCCACCGTGGTGTCGCGGGTGTTGGGCTTAGGGCGAGAAATGATGATTGCGGCGGTGTTCGGTACGAGCGCGCTGAGCTCAGCCTTTGTTGCAGCTTTTACCTTACCCAATCTTTTCCGTCGCTTGCTGGGGGAGGGGGCGCTGACGGCGGCATTTGTGCCGACCTTAAGCCAAGAATTGGAGCAGGCCCAGCGGGCTGGGGCTTTCGCTCTCGTCAGTAAGGTGACGAGTTGGCTGTTAGTGGTGACGGCGGGCGTGGTGGCCTTGGCGATGCTGGGATTGGCCAACGCTGGTTTATTTTTGCGGCTGCTGGGTCCGCTCGGGTTGTCCTCAGCAACGGCGCAGCGTTTATTGTTAGGCGCTGATCTCGCGGTTTTTTTATTCCCCTACTTGGTGCTGGTTTGTCTCGCGGCCGCCTTCAGCGCCGCTTGTCAGGTGCTGGGGCGATTTACGGAGCCGGCGCTTTCCCCGATTTGGTTGAATCTGGCGATCATGGGTGCGCTAGGTTTGGGGGGCTGGTGGGCGTGGGGCGATGCGGCGCGAATCAATTTACTCTGCGGTGGGGTGCTGGTCGGGGGATTTTTTCAAATGGCGGTGCCCGCTTTAGTTCTTTGGCAAGAGGGCTGGCGCCCCCGTTTTGATTTGCGGCCAGATGATCGCGTGCGGGCGATTGGGCGGTTGATGGGGCCGACGGTAATCGGCTCCGCCATTTATCTGATCAATATTTCAGTTTCCCGCTTCATCGGGCTGTCCCTCAATGATCAGGCGGCCGCGGTGCTTAATTGGGCAACGCGAGTCATGGAGTTGCCCATTGGGGTATTTACGGCGGCGATTACGACCGTGATTTTTCCTCTGATTGCCCGCCATGCGGCGCGCGCTGACTGGGATAAATTAGGGGAGGATTATCACAAAGGCCTGCGATTGGTATTGGTCCTAAACGTGCCGGCGGCCATTGGGCTCGCCTTGTTGAGCCAGCCGATCGTGCGATTACTATTTCAGCGGGGGGCTTTTCAGGCGAGCGATACGGCTTTGATGGCGCCGATTCTGGCGGTGTATGCGCTCGGTTTGCCGTTTTTAGCTTTCACCACCGTGACGCTGCGGGGCTTTTATGCCTTGCAGGATATGGCCACGCCCGTGCGCGCGGCCTTATTGAGTTTTGTCGTTAATGTTATTTTGAGTATCGCGCTCATGACGTGGTTTTCAACGGTGGGACTGGCGCTGGCCAGCACCTTGGCGGTCGTGGCGCAGGCGTGGTTTTTGCAATCTCGGCTTACGCGCAAGCTGGCGGGGTTGGGGTTTGCGCCCTTGCTGCCTAATTTAGTTAAAGTTGCGATCGCCAGTGCCTTGATGGGCGTCGTCGTGTGGGGCGGTCTGCGCGCGCTGGCGGCACTTGCGCTTTCGAACCAGCGTCACGATTGGCTGGTGGTGGGCGGTTTAATTCCTGTCGCCGGGCTCGTTTACGGGGCGCTCCTTTGGCTGTTCAAAATCGAAGGTCGCGCTGAGCTCGCGGCGTTGTTGGGCAAGGTCAGAGCTAAATTTGTGTGAGGACTGTTATGGCTGAGGAATGTCAGAAAATCAATTATGGGATCGGTTCATTTTAAATTATTTCTATGCCTGAAATTTTGCACCACGTCGGGGCTCACCGCTATGCGGTAACCGTTGATGGTCATTTGGCCGTTTGTGACTACCTGCTCACGGACGGGCGGATGATCTTCACCCATACTTTGGTTCCGCCTGAACTCCGGGGGCAGGGTTGGGCGGAGCAACTCGTGCGCCGGGGATTGGCTGACGCCCGTGCGGCTGGTCGCCAAGTCGTGCCCGCCTGCTCTTACGTGGCAAAATTTATCGAAAGGAATGTAGAATTTCAGGATCTGTTAGCTGGCTAGGATGGCGCGGATTGTCTCCCGGCAGTGGGCTGTGCGGTCAAGCGGTGCCCGGTTTTGAGCGGGCACAAAAAAACCCGCAGCCGTGAGCCGCGGGTTGAAGAGGTGACGGAGCTTAGGCCTTCTGCACGAGTCCGGCCTTGATGGCCTTGACTGAGACCCACATGCGTTTGGTGCCGCCATTGGGCAGCTTGACCTTGATCCATTGCAGATTGGGGCGAAACAGGCGCGTCGTCAGGCTAGTGACGTGGGTGCCGATGCCTCCGCTCTTCTTGGATTGGCCTTTACGGTTAATAATTCTGCCCTTGGTGGGGCGTCTGCCGGTGATTGCGCAAATTCGTGCCATGGTGTTGCTTGAGTTAAAGGGTCGGAAGTAAAGGATCGTCCGACCGCTTAGCAAGGGCAATTTTGGTTTTCGTCTCAGCCCCGGCCTTATTTACGTAAAGCATAAAGGGCCTGAAACTTCTGGCCCATATTGGCGGGGTGCATCAGCTGCATCAGCATGCGCTTTCGCGGACTGAAACTGCTCGTCTCGGTGGTGGTTATGTGAGCGAGCACCTTGGCGGCATGGGCCATGAAAAAACTTTCCTGGGAGTCGACGCGAGTTTCCCCGAAACCGGCGCGGACGAGGCCATCTTCGAGCCAATCCCAGCAAATATGACAGGTGAGGTCTTGTTTGCCGGGCCGCGCGAGGAGGTCGTTGCCCATTTTTTGGCGGTGGTAGGTGCGGCCGGTGCCGCTGGGGAGGTGTTCCGCGAGCTCGGGCCAGAATTTCCCGTAATCGAAGGCGATGAATAGCCCCTTCCAGTCGGGTCCAATGATGCGATCGAGGATGGGGATCGTGCGCAGGGGCATATCGATGTGGTAATTTTCCTCCGATTGCTTGGGGAGCCGGTCGGTATGGGCCGCTAGTTCAGGAGTTAATTCCGACAATTCCACTTCCCGCAAAGTGCGGCCGGCCAAGGCCACGCCGAGTTCGCGCCAGCGTCCTTGGCGCCAGACGACTCGGTGAAAGGGCTGGGCATCGAAGAGTTCGTTGGAAAAAACCACCGCGTTGGGCGGGAGGACAAAGGGCTGGCCGAGGGAAATGATCTGATAACTGCCAAAGGGGTGGGCGAGGTTCCGTAAAATGCCGCCGCCGGGTTCGGCGCCGATCTCGACAAACACAAAATCCGCCGGCTGGGCGGGGGCCAGCAGCTTAACGACCGCGGCGATCACGAGCTCGCCAAAGACCGGACTAAAGGTTGTGGAGGTGAAGAAATCTGCTTTGTCATCACGGCCGACGCGCTTGAAGTTACGGGTGTAATAGCCCGCGGTCGGGTGATACATGGCCAGCTCCATAAAGCGGGCAAAAGACACGCCAGTGGCCGCCGTTGGCTCTGTAGCGAGGATTTCAAAAAAGTCGGAGGAGGAACCCATTTGCCAATACAGGCAAATGTGCCCACTGAAAGCCATGACCAAACTATTTTTCGCGCAATTGCCGTCTGGGGCTAAGCCCTGACCCGCCGGCCGCTGTTATGTTTAATTGTCTATTATTCCTCGGGGCAGCGGTTCTGGCCAGTTATGGCCTCGGCCAATACGTGGCACACTCCGGGGCGCCCAGTTGGTGGCCGGACCGTACGCGGGACCAAAGCGTGCGCTATTATCGGGAGGTGATGCAATTAGTGCAGAAAGGTTACGTCGGGGAGGTGCCTGCCGACTACGCGGAGCTCACCCGGGCAGCCCTTGAGGGCATGGTCAAGACCCTCGACCCGCATTCGCAATTTCTGCGGGCCGATGCTTTTCAGGAAACCGAGGATGAGTTAACGAATGCATTTGGCGGGGTGGGCATTCAGGTGGAACAGCGGGATGGGCAAATCGTCATTGTCACACCCATTGCCGGCACGCCGGCTGAACGCGCGGGGATGTGGCGCGGGGATCGCATCCTGCAAATTAATGGGGCCGTCTTAAAAAATCCGACGGTGGATAAAATTATCAAGCTGGTGCGCGGTGCCCCCGAAACCGAAGTGGCCCTGACCGTTTTTCGCCCCAGCCAAAATCGCAGTCTGGAATTTAAGCTCAAGCGGGAGCGTATTCAGCTCAATAGCGTGCGCAACGCCGCCCATCACGCCGGCGGGATTGGCTATCTAGCGATTACGCAATTTAGCGAACGCACCGGCGATGAATTCAAGGCGGCGTTGACGGGCCTCGAGGCTACGGGGATACGGGCTTTGGTGATCGACCTACGCAATAATCCCGGCGGCTTGCTCGATGCGGCCATTGCCGTCTGCAACGAGTTTTTTGAACGCGATGAGCTCATCGTTTATACGCAAGGGCGCACGCCGGAGTCGCGGGAGAATTTTAAAGCGGATGGTCGGCACGTGCGCCGAACTTACCCCATGGCGATTCTCGTCAACGGCGACACGGCCAGCGCCGCGGAGATTGTCGCGGGGGCCATGAAAGATACGCGGCGAGCGTTCATCGTGGGCGAGAAAACCTTTGGCAAGGGTTCCGTCCAAAGCGTGATGCCGTTGCGCCAGGGCGAAGGGTTGCGGCTGACGACGGCGCGTTATTATACGCCGAGTGGCATTACTATTCATGAGCGCGGCATCACCCCGCAGGTGGAACTGGAAATTTCCGCGGAAGACGAAGCCAAGTTGCGCGTGCAACAAACGCGACTTGATCTGACGGCGGACGCGGAATTTCAGGAGCGGTGGGGCTTTGCGCGCATCGAGGATTGGCAGCTCAACGCGGCGGAGGAAGTGCTGGCGGGGGTGCTCGTGGCTCAGAAAAAATGATCAGCTTGCCTCTCATTCTGCCGCGGAGCGAGCTTGCGCGCCGCGCCTCGTCTCCACCACATTGACAACTCATCGATGATTCTGGCGCTTGAAAGTTCCTGTGACGAGACCGCCGTCGCCTTGTTTGATCCGGGCCACGGCTTGGTGGGCGAGTGGGTGCATAGTCAAATCACGTTGCATGAAATTTATGGTGGCGTGGTCCCCGAGCTCGCCAGTCGTGAACATTTGCAGAATTTTGGTCCCCTGTTGCGGTTGGCGCTTGCGCAGCAGCCGGCCTCGGCCGCGACCAAAATTGCCGTAACTGCCGGTCCTGGGTTGGCCGCGTGCCTTGCGATGGGTTTGGCCGCCGCGAAAAGTCTTGGCCTAGCCTGGCAGATTCCCGTGGTGGGGGTGAATCACCTCCGGGCTCATGCCTTTTCGCCATTCCTGGCTTTGCACGCTGCGCATCCCACCACGTTTGACGCCGAGTTGGCTCGGTTGCTCCCGCATCTGGGTTTGCTGGTGTCCGGGGGTAATACGATTTTACTCTCCATCGATGAAGCGCGGCGGATTAAATTACTAGCGACCACGCTGGATGATGCCGCGGGTGAAGCCCTGGATAAAGGCGCTAAACTC
The DNA here is from genome assembly GCA_005787865.1 of Opitutaceae bacterium. GTDB lineage: Bacteria > Verrucomicrobiota > Verrucomicrobiia > Opitutales > Opitutaceae > Lacunisphaera. The sequence continues at coordinate 5,438 of SXZN01000072.1, forward strand.
ATGGGGCTCGGCTATCCGGGTGGACCCCAAGTAGAAAAATTGGCGGCGACTGGGCAGGCGACGGCCTTTGAATTTCCTAAGGCGGTGGCGCAAAATGCTTCGCTGGAATTTAGTTTTTCCGGACTCAAGACGAGCCTGCGTTATCAATTAGAAAAAATGACCCCGGCCACCATTGAGCAACGGCGGCCTGATCTTTGCGCGAGTTATCAACGGGCGGTTTTTGAGTCGCTGGTGCGCAAGTCTCGGCTGGCGCTGGCGCGGGGTGCTTATCGCAGCTTTGGTTTGTCCGGGGGAGTGGCGAACAATCAGACGCTGCAGGCAGAATTGGGTAAGTTAGCGCGACAACAGGGCGTGGCTTTTTGCCGCGCCCAGCCACCGCACACGGGCGATAATGCCGGCATGATCGCCTTCGCCGCTTGGGTGGAGCGGGAGGTCGGGGGGCTTAATTTATCCGGCCACGCGCTGGGCATTAGCCCAAGCCAATCGCTCGTCGTGAAATGACCGACGCTTTTCAGTGCCGCCGTTGAACGGTCGGGCTAGCTGGTTTTAATTTTGCGCGGAGATACGGAGCGGTGGGGCTGCGCTTAACCGCTAATAAGCCGGCGAGGGGTCCCTGATAAATAATTTCGCCGCCGTGCGGCCCGCCGCCGGGTCCGAGTTCGATGACGTAATCGGCTTCGGCCAGCAGATCGAGGTGATGTTCGATCACAATGACGCTATGGCCTTGCTCGACGAGATTGTGCAGCACGCGAATGAGCTTTTCGCAGTCACTCAGATGAAGCCCGATGGTGGGCTCCTCGAGCAGGTAGAGATTGCGCACCGTGAGATCATGCGAGCGTTCGCGAAAGCTTGGCAGGCCTTTCGCTAATTCCGTGACGAGTTTTAGCCGCTGCGCTTCCCCGCCGGAGAGTGAGGGACTGCTTTGGCCCAAGGTCAGGTAACCCAATCCGCAATCGATCATCAGTCGGCAAACTTGCGAGAGCTGCGAGTGGAAATCAAAAAAGAGCGCGGCCTCATCGAAGGACAAGCGGAGCACTTGGCCGATGGTTTTATTTTTCCACGTAATGTCGGCTAGCTCCGGGCTATAGCGGGAGCCGTTGCAGTCATCGCAGGGCAGATAAGAATCTGGCATGAAGGCCATTTCCAATTTGATCCGGCCGGCCCCAGAGCAAGTCACGCAACGGCCGCCCGCGGTATTGAAGGAAAAACGGCTGGCCGTGTAACCGCGCAGTTTGGACTCGGGGAGCGTCGCAAAAAATTGCCGAACGAGATCAAAAATTCCGAGATAAGTTGCCGGCGTGGAGCGCGGGGTCTTGCCGATGGGGTTTTGGTCAACCTCGATGACGGCTTTGAATTTACTGACCCCTGTGAGTTGGGCAAAAAGCGGCGCCGGGTTGGCGGTCGTAGTTTTGGCCTCCGCTGCAAATTTCGCCCAACGCCCAAAATCTTTGCCGGTAAGCTTAGCTTTACGGTGTTGAATCGCGCAGTTCACGGCGGGGTCGAGAATATCGCGAAAGAGGGTCGATTTACCCGCGCCGCTGGGACCGCAGACCATGACGAGTCGACCGAGGGGCAGGCGCAGCGATTGGTTGCGCAGATTGCGATAG
>SXZN01000073.1 GCA_005787865.1 Opitutaceae bacterium
CGGTATTCAAAGCGAGCTCACGGCGGATCCAGCCATCATTCGTTCCGCCGACCGGGTAATTTTGCCGGGCGTCGGCGCGGCCAATGAAGGCATGCGCAAACTCCATGAGCGCGGCCTCGTGGACTGCGTGCGCAGCTTAACTCAACCGGTCCTCGGGGTTTGTCTCGGCATGCAACTCCTGTTCGAATTCTCCGCCGAAGGCCCGACGGAGACGCTGGGCCTGATTCCGGGCCAAGTAGAGCTGCTCCCTTGCGCCCCAGGTATTCAAGTGCCCCACATGGGCTGGAATACGATTCTCTCCGGAAAAAACGCCCCCCTGCTTGAAGGAATTGATGAGGAAGCCCGCTTCTATTTTGTGCACAGCTACGCGGGGCCCGTTAATGCGTTCACGGTGGCCAGTTGTGATCATGGCACCCCTTTCGCTGCCGTCATTCAACGCGGTAATTTTTGCGGAGTTCAATTTCATCCCGAACGTTCCGGAGTGGCGGGCGCCCGATTGCTTAAAAATTTTGTGGAGGGCCGCGGATGAATTTTCCCGCGCCGGTCCCGCCACGTGCGAACATGATTATCTATCCCGCGATTGATTTGCGCGGCGGCCGGGTCGTGCGCTTGACCGAAGGTAAATTTGATCAAGAAAAAACCTATGGCCATGATCCGCTCGCGGTCGCGCAAGATTTTGCCGCGGCCGGCGCCACCTGGTTACACGTCGTTGATCTCGATGGCGCGAAGGACCCCTCTAAGCGTCAAACCGCCCTCGTCGAGCTACTCGCCCAAGGGAGTAAGCTTAAGGTGCAAACCGGCGGGGGGATTCGCGAAACCGCCCAAATTACCGCCTTACTGAGCGCGGGTGCGCACCGGGTCATCATCGGTAGCCTCGCCGCCAAACAACCAGAACTGGTGACTGCATGGCTCCAACAATTTGGCCCTGAGCAAATTATTTTAGCGCCTGATTTCCGCCTCGATGAGGCCGGCATCCCCCGCGTGGCGGCAGCAGGATGGCAAGAAAGCACGGGGCTGGCGCTGGATGATTTTATCAACCGCTTCCTTCCCGCGGGGCTCCGCCACATTCTCTGCACGGATATTAGCCGCGACGGAAAATTATCTGGCCCTAACTCGGCCCTCTATGCGCAGCTCGTGAAAAAATTTCCTAGCCTGCACATTCAAGCCTCGGGCGGAGTGGCTTCTTTGGCTGATTTACGAATACTAAAAACGACCGGCAGTGCTGGGGCGATTGTGGGCCGCGCGCTTTATGAGCATAAATTTACTTTAGCGGAGGCCCTCGCATGCTAGCCCGGCGAATTATTCCCTGTTTGGATGTACGCGCCGGCCAAGTGGTCAAAGGGACCCAATTTCGCGATCATGAGGTCGTCGGCGATATTATCGAGCTCGCTCAACGCTACCGTGATGAAGGTGCAGATGAATTAGTGTTTTATGATATCACCGCTAGCAGTGACGGACGAACGGTCTCCACCGATTGGGTCACCCGCGTCGCGCGCGTCCTCGATATTCCTTTTTGTGTCGCCGGAGGTATTCGCTCCCTTGCAGGCGCTCGCCAAATTCTTCACGGCGGCGCCGATAAAATCTCCCTCAACTCACCCGCTCTAGAAAACCCGGCCTTAATTACGGAACTAGCCCACGAATTCGGATCCCAATGCGTCGTGGTCGGCATCGATAGCCGTCAAGAAGCCGGTGACTACTTCGTGAAACAGTACACCGGAGACCCCGACAAGACACAAGCCACCCGCTGGCGCACGGTCGAATGGGCCGGTGAAGCGGAACGGCTCGGCGCCGGCGAAGTCGTCCTGAATTGCATGAACCAAGATGGCATGCGCCAAGGCTATGATCTCGCGCAGTTGAAGCTCGTGCGGGCCGTTCTGACCATCCCGCTCATCGCGTCCGGCGGCGCCGGTACTCCGGAACATTTCCGGGACGTTTTTCGCGAAGCCGGTGTTGATGGTGCTCTTGCCGCGTCGGTTTTCCACAAAGGCACCATCAAAATTCCCCTCTTAAAAAAGCAACTGATCGCCGACAACCTCTCTATCCGCCCATGAAACTCCCTAAGATTGACTGGAAAAAAGACGCCGGACTCGTGCCCGCCATCGTGCAAGACGCCGCTACGCTGCAAGTACTCATGTTGGGCTATATGAACGCAGCGGCTCTGAAAAAAACGCTAAAGACTAAACGCGTCACTTTCTTCAGTCGCAGTAAGCAGCGGCTTTGGACCAAGGGTGAGTCATCGAAAAATTTTCTCCACCTCGTCAGCCTTCAGGTCGACTGCGATAACGACACCCTCTTGATTACCGCCCGTCCCGATGGCCCCACCTGTCACCGCGACACGCCCAGTTGCTTCGGCAACGACGGGGCTACGGGTATTGGTTTTCTCGCGCACCTCGACCAAATCGTGGCCGATCGAATTAAGAGCGGAGATAAACAAGGCTATACGGTCCGCTTAGCAAAAGAAGGGGTCGCGCGTTGTGCCCAAAAAGTAGGTGAAGAGGGTGTCGAAACTGCCTTGGCCGCGCTCGGTTCTAATCAAAAAGAATTTACCGGCGAAGCGGCTGATCTGCTTTATCATCTCATCGTTTTGCTGCGCGTTAAAAAGCTTTCGCTCAACGCGGCAGTGGCGGTGCTGGCCAAGCGTCACGCCCCCAAGAAATAAGTTAAGCGCCGTACGCTTTTCGCTACGCAGGGCGAGGCCATCAGCCGGCTAGGTGTCACC
>SXZN01000074.1 GCA_005787865.1 Opitutaceae bacterium
CAAACTTGTGGATTAGCCGGTCAGGCAGCCGAAGAAGGTATAGTATTTTTCTCCCTTGATGATGCGTTGGAGATGAAGCGCGGCTTCGCGCAGGTGATAGTCGCCCCACATGCAGGCTTCACCGCAGGGGATTTTACGACCGGCGGGAATATGATCCCAGCCATTGGGGCGGTGATAAACGGAATGGAGGAGGAGACCTTGGTGATCAGGGGCTATGCCGAGATAAGTATCGGTCAGCAAGGTGCGCATCGTCGTGAGGCCGGCTTGCCAATAGCGTTTGCCGTCGGCGGTATCGGGACCGAGGTAGCGACCGAGGCGCAGCAAACCTTGGACGCCAATAGCGGCGGCGGAACTGTCGACCGGCTCGAAATCATTAAAGGGATCCGCGGGACGCGCGCGCCAATCGCCGAGTGCGTTAAGTTGGGGGGCGCCGCCGTCCCAATAGGGAATCCCATCGATGGCGGTATTGGCGATGTACCAATCGCAGGTAGCTTGCGCGGCTTTGAGCATTAAGGCGCGGTATTTGGCTTTGCCGCCGAGGGGCACCAGATCGGCATCAGCGACGGTATCCAGAAATTCTAATTCTTCCGCAAAGCCAACCATGGCCCAAGCGAGGCCCCGTGTCCAGGTGGTGAAGCCGGAATAGCCTTGCTGGGAATTGGGGCAGCGAAAGCGGCCATCGTTGGAATTGAAGACTGACTCGTGGGCGGTGCGCCCGAGTTCATCGTAAGTATCGCGACCCTCGCCGTAGAAGATAGCGTATTTAGCTGTGGCCTCAATGTGTTGCAGGCCGCGTTGGAGGAGGTTGATGGCGACGTCATTTTCGCCCATGAGGCGATGGCCGAGTTGGTGGGCGACCATGACGATGCGACAGGATCGAATGGTATCAACGAAGAGGCTGTGCGGCCCGTTGAAAGAATAAATATAGCCGCCCCCGTCATGGATTTTGGACCAGCGCGCCGCCTGCACCGCGCCGGAAATTTTCAGGGCGAGTTCGTTGAAGTTGAGGGAGGTATGGGGCAATTTACCTTCGCGCTGAAGGCGCAGCCAGTTGCCGTAGGTGCTCAGGTTATTAAATCCGTGGTCATGGACGCCCGTGTGGCTGACATGGGAGGCCATCCGCGCTACGGTATAGCGTTCGGCTCGGGCCGCGTGGGAGTTTTCACCAGTGGCATCAAATTGCAGGAAATCAGAGCCGTATAAAAAACCTTCCGTCCACTCGGTCCAGCCTCGCGCGGTGTACTTGCCGGCGACGGTAAACACCGGTGCGCCGCGGGCGGGATCATAATCGCGATGCGTTAGATTAAGTTTATCACCAGACAGCTGCCAGAATTTCTGGAGCGCAGGGGTGAGGGCAGAGGCATTCAGCTGATGGTCGATTTTCATAGATCAGAGGAGGCGAGGAATAAAGGAAGAGCCGTGATGGTTGGGTAAGCAGAAAGCGCGATCGCTTAGTAGCGTTTGTCTTTGCGGAGGTGAAGAATTACAAATTCCGACTCAGCGAGAGATTCATAGGAGTGTTGCTGAATGGCATCAAATTGGATGCTTTCGCCGGTGCTGAGTTCAACGGTCTCATGCGGCAAGCTGAGGCGGATCCGACCAGCGGTGACCCAGCAAATCTCGGTGTCGTCGTGGTGAATTTCCGGTCGATTAACTTTAGCGCCGCGGGGGGCCGAGCCGAGGTGGGCGACGACATTGGCGTATTTGACTTGGCGGAATTTGAAATCGCCGGAGCGGTAATTTTTTTCTGTGGTCCGATGGGCGAGGGCCGATTCACACATCGCCAGCAGATCGGTAGCACTGAGGCCAAAGGCTCGGGCTAGACGATAGAGCGTGTCGAGCTCGGCGGACTGTTGATTCCGCTCTAGCTTTGAGATCACCCCGACCGAAACGCCTGACGCTTTGGAGAGAGCGGCCAAGGTTAATTCATGCTGATCGCGGAGAGTGCGCAGCACGGAAAAATTGAACTTGGGGGTCGCCCGAGGCATATTTCGCTATCAAACAAAAACCGGCTATTTATATGCGTCAACGAAATAGTTTATAGCTGGCTTAATTCCGTCACTCTAGCCCTAGCCTGTAGGCTCAATCACCCATTACGGGATTCGCTAAAATCAGGAAATTTTTAAGGTAAAATCAAAGGGCGTCATACCCGTGAGGTAGACGCTCGATCCTTCCGCCTTCGGGAGTGCGCCACGCACTTGCGTATAGCGGTGATCGGCTCTGCCCGGACCAAATTCGATGGTGTCCGGCCCTGACACATAGCGCCCGGTGTTTTGGCGCAGCATAAAAGCGTCGGTCATGTTTGGGATCGGCTCGACTCCCTGCAGTACTCCGCCGCGGCGAAAGACTAATTCAATCACAACCGGGACCTCGTTGGTGCCGTGCACGGAGATCGCTAGATCAAATTTTCCCGCAGATTCTCCGATTGAAATGACGGCTTCGAGTGACTGCACATTCGAGCGGGCTCGAAGCGTTCGGCTATGATTGGCGAGGGTGCCATTCGGCGCCATCTTGGTATGTTCGCCCGCTGATATTTGCTCTTTCGTTAACGGTTGAAAATAGGGCCCATCGAGTTTTTGCCGGAGAATATAGCGCCCATTGATCACCTCGAGAGTTTCGCTGGTGAATTGCCCTTTACCAAAGAAAGCGGTTGCCAGACGAACCGCATCAAGGACGGCAGAGCCTTTGTGAAAAGAGAAAAGCGTCGTATGATTGCCGAGAATAGTGCCGCTGGCCTGACCGCGCCTGATGCGAGCTAGGCTCGAATAGGTGAACAATTTGGCGTAATCGGTGGGGAGTGAAATCGCGGTGGGGAGGGGGCGCAAAAGTTCTGGTTCGGCCAGATAGTCGGCTAAATCTCCTGGATGGCTCGGTCTAGCACCACGCTCAATCTGTTGGCACATGGCGGCGAAATGTCCGTTGCCGTCCAGTAATGCGAGCGTCCGATAGGCGTAATAATAACGCCCCATCGTCGTGCGCTGGTTACGATCTTGGCGCCGAGAGGCCTCGGTAACGACTTCACCGTCCGAGTGGACGTAGTAGAACATCATTTCGAGATTCTTCCGTACGGGCTCATAAAGCTCTGGGCGATTGAGCAAGCGGGCCACGGTGATCAGCGCGCGATCCACGATGGGAGAGTAGACTGTGGTGCTTTTTTCGGTGTACTGACCGTCGGGATCAAGATCGATTCCCTCTGCTAGCCACTGATCGATGCGGGCGACGTAACTGGGGTGGGGGTGCACGGTATGCGCCCAAGCGAGAGCGGAGCAAACGACCCAGCGATGATTAGGGGTGTGGATGCCGCCCTCGGCGATGGCTACAGCGGCTCG
>SXZN01000075.1 GCA_005787865.1 Opitutaceae bacterium
GTCGCGCTGATAGCGCTTCTCCTTCTTCATCAATTTCACGTACTCAGCGGCTTGCGCGACATCGAGGCCGCCTTGCTCGCTGATGATCTGGTGCAAGGCGAGATCGACATCCTTCGCCATCCGGCGGGCATCACCGCAAACATAGAAATGGGCCCCACCTTTGATCCATGACCATAATTCTGCCGCGGCTTCACGCATCCGATCCTGCACGTATACCTTGCGCGCTTGGTCACGCGAAAAAGCTAAATCCACCCGCGCCAGTTTACCTGCCGTGAGCAAATTTTTCCATTCTTCTGCATAAAGATAATCAGTCGCCTCGTGCTGGTCGCCAAAGAAAAGCCAGTTCCGGCCGGTGGCCTGAGTCGCCACCCGTTCCTGCGTAAACGCCCGAAACGGCGCTACCCCGGTGCCGGGCCCAACCATTATAATATCTTTGGTTAAATCCTCAGGCAGCCCAAAATGAGATTCAGCCACAAACACCGGAATCAGAGTCTTTCGTCGCGTCACGCGGTCGGCCAAGAAAGTTGAGCAAACCCCATAACGACGACGTCCGTTGGATTCATAGCGCACTGGGGCGACGGTCAAATGAACTTGGCTAGGATGAAGGACGGGAGAGGAAGCGATGGAATAAAGCCGCGGCATCAACCGACGCAGGTGAGCAACCAATTCCTGCGCCCCTAATTTTACGCCCGGAAATTCTTCGATCAAATCGATGTACTCCCGTTGCTCCAGGAAAGCCTCCCGCGCTTCCGCGGCGTCGGCAGCGAGCAAGCGGGCCAATTGGGCCTGCTCCTTCGAGTCGGCCGTTTTCGCCGCGAAGGTCTCGAGGATTTTCTTGGTGGGCCCAGCTAACGATAATTTATTCGTCAACGCCTCCCGCAGGCTGATGGCGGCAGTCATGCGCTGGGGAATCACGGGCTCATTACCGGTAAAGCCCATCAGCTCGATCAGCTCCTCCACAATTTGCGGACGATTAGAGGCGAATATCCCCAAGGAATCCCCCACCTGATAAGTCAGGCCGCTGCCGGCGATATCGACCACGAGGTGCCGCGTGTCCTTACTCGAGCCATTCTTATTGAGTACGCGATTTTCCAGTAATTTAGCCGGGAGCGGATTATCTTTAGTGTAGGCGCTCAAGGGTGGAGCCGAAAGATGCATCAGGAAACTTTACCTCGGTTGTGAGCGGACATGGCAAGCCTCGTTTCGCGATATTGAATCTCGTTGCGCCCCTTCCGCCCCCATGCCATTCAGCCGAACTGCATGGAATCTGTTCGCATTCAAAAATTCATCGCCGAAGCCGGCATCTGCTCACGCCGCGCGGCCGAAGCCGCCATTGTGGCGGGCGAAGTTTATGTCAACGGACAGAAAGCTGAGCTCGGGCAAAAAGTTGAACCCGGCACGGACAAGGTTACCGTGCGGGGCAAAGCCGTGCGCGCCCAGGCTCAGCCCAAGATCGCTCTCGTGATGCACAAACCCCGCGGGGTGATTTGCAGCAATAGTGATCCCCATGAGGAACAAACTATTTTTGATCTCCTGCCGCGGGAATGGGCTAAGCTCCGCCTGTTCTGCGCCGGCCGGCTCGATAAAGATAGTGAAGGCCTAGTCATTCTGACCTCTGATGGCGACCTAGCGCACAAGCTCATGCACCCCTCTAATTTGGTGGTGAAGCGTTATTATGTATCGCTCGAAGAGCCCTTCCCCGCCGGCCGCCTGCGGCAACTCTTGCGCGGCGTTGTCATCGAAGGCGAACATCTGAAAGTGGAGCGGGCCAATCTCGTCAACCCCAAGACAGATCGCAGCTCGACCGAGCTGGACGTTCATATGCACCACGGGAAAAAGCGCGAAATTCGCCAGCTCTTCACCGCGCTGGGTTTTCAGGTCCGCCGGCTGCGGCGTTATCAAATCGGCGCGCTCCGCCTCAAAGGCATTCCGGTTCGCGGCGTGAAACAACTTTCAGCGAAAGAAATCCAATCCTTGTTTGCGGTTCCCTTGGTCCACTACCGCGAGATGACCCCTTCTACTCACGATGAAAACTAAAACCGTTCTTAACCTAATTCTGCGCAGCTGGGGTGTAGCCGGAGTTCTTACGCTCACGGTCCCTCCCCTCGCGGCTGAAATCCTCACGGCTGACACGGCCGTCTTCGTCCAGACCGATGCAAAATCACCGATCATCGCTCGCCTTAAAGCCGGCACCGAGGTGATGGCCTTAGGCGAAGCCCCCCACGGTTGGCGCCGCGTCGAAGTCGATGGCTCCTGCGAGGCTTATGTGCAAAATCGCGATATTACAAAAGGCCTCGAAGTTCGCGAGGGCGCCAGCATCTACTCCGGCCCGCGGAAAGATGCGACCGTCATCACCGTAGCGGCCAAAGGTGATAAAACAGAGATCACCGGGCTGCATGGAGAGTGGGCCCAAATTAAATTAGAGAAAAAACTACAGGGCTTCATGGCCATCGGCGAAACCGCCAACACCCCATCGACTAACACCCCAGCCCCAAGCGAGTCGCGACTGACGGCACCCACCGCGCCCGTCACCACCGCCGGACATTCCGTCCCCATTTCTGGTGATACGGCAGAGATGCCGCGACTTTTTGCCGGCAAACTCGTGCTAGCGCGTCGCGCCGTCTTCAATCCTAACCCGATCTATGATTATCAACTGATCGATTCATCCGGGCGGCGTTTTGCTTATGTGGATACCAAGCGCCTGCTCTTGACCGATAAAATTGAAAATTACGTCGATCGCGATTTGTCTATTACCGGCACCCTTCGTAACACCATTGACGGCAAGGATCTCGTGATTGCGGCCGAATCGATGCAATTAAAGTAAGCCTTTCTGCTGTGCCCGAAGTTTTAATCGGATACCATCCCTTCTCATGGAACTCATCGACGGCAACCAAATCGCCGCAACGCTCATTGCTGAACTCAAGGCCGAGGTCGCTAAGCTCACCGGACGCCCACCGTGCATCGCCCTCGTGCGCGTCGGCGAAGACCCCGCCTCCGTTTCCTACGTGACCAAAAAGCAGAAAATGTGCGCTGAGATCGGCATCGAGAGCCGGCTGATTTTCCCGCCAGTAACCATTAGCCAAGATGAGCTTTTTGCACTCGTGGACCAACTCAATGCCGACCCCAGCGTCGATGGTATTTTAGTGCAATCGCCGCTACCCAAGCCCCTCAGTGAAATAGCCGTCTTCCGTCGCATCGCCGCGCATAAAGATGTCGATGGATTTCATACGCTCAATCTGGGGAAATTAGCGCAGGAGGACGATACGGGATTCATCGCGTGTACTCCAGCTGGCATCATGGAATTGCTGCTGCGCACCGGAGTTTCCTTGACGGGCAAACATGTGGTGGTGCTCGGCCGCAGCCTGATTGTCGGAAAACCAGCCGCCTTACTCGCCTTGCAGCGCAAGCCTTGGGCCAATGCCACCGTCACCATTTGTCATTCGCAGACGGCCAACCTAGCGAGCATCACCCGCCTAGCGGATGTGCTCATTGCCGCCATCGGCAAACCGGAATTTGTCACGGCCGACATGGTCAAACCGGGGGCCGTGATCATCGACGTCGGCGTCAATCGGGTACCCGATGCCACCAAAAAAACCGGCTACCGACTCACCGGGGATGTGCACTTCCCCACGGTAGCGCCATTGTGCAGCAAAATAACCCCGGTCCCCGGTGGAGTTGGTCCAATGACGGTCGCGCTTTTGATGAAAAATACGGTCAAGGCTCGGCGCCAGCATAGCGCGGCGGCGGCGTATAATTAAGCGATCAAGCTAAAAAATTCTAGCCCGATCAGCTGAACGAATTACTGTCACTCTCTCGTATGGGCGGATCCAAAATTCTCGTCGTCGACGACCAACCGATCAACGCTCAGTTACTTAAACGTAAGCTGGAGCGCGAAGGCATGATCGTCGCCAGCGCCTATTCGGGGCGCGAAGCCTTGGATTTGGTTAAGCAGGATAAACCCGACTTGATTTTACTCGATATCATGATGCCCGCAATGGATGGCATCGAAATTTGCCAAAGCCTCCAAGCCGACCCAGCGACGCAGTCCATTCCAATTATTTTCATTACGGCGCACACTTTGAAGGAAGGTAAAATCGAAGGCCTAAGTGTCGGAGCTGTCGATTACATTACCAAGCCGATCGATCTCGATGAAACGCTGGCCCGGATCCAGTCCCAATTGCGTTTTGTCGCGATCAACCGCGAACTCGTCGACTTGCAGCGGAGATTAGGTGAATCACGCCGCAACGCGACGATCGGAGCTGTGACGCAAGGCATCGCGCATAATCTCAATAACTTACTCGGCGTGGTGGTGGGCTACATCGACCTCATTAAAGTTTACCATGAGAAACCCGAATTGGTGAAAAAAAACGCCAATCACCTTGAAGATGCCGTCAACCGCATCGTGGCGATTATCAAGCAGCTCACCACCCTGGTGGTAAAAAATCGCCCCCCGCTCATTAGCACTAGCCTGCCCCTCATTATTCAGAGCGGTATCCGGCGCCACCAAAGTGATTACCAAATTGAGCCGGTGATTACGATCGAGGAGCCACCCACTGAGACGATCATTCAGACTAATGTAGAATGGCTGGAAGACGCCATTGCCAAAATGCTCATCAATGCTTGGGAGAGCTACCATGATGAGCCTGACGAAAAACGAATGATCAATATTCGAACCGAGATTATCGATCGAGCCGACGGTGACCGCTTCGCGCTCATTCATATAGAAGATCGGGGCCGAGGCGTTAGCCCGGATATTCGCGACCACGCCTTTGAACCTTTCACCAGCACCAAGCACACGGTGGGAGTTGGCCTAGGCCTAACCGTGTCGCGTCACTTCCTGCGTAATTTAGGCGGGGATGTCGTCCTAGCCGATCGACCCGGCGGCGGGACGATCGCCACTATTTGCCACCCACTTGAGCGTAAAGCAATCGCGTAGGGAATGGGCATAGCGCGCATGAGAATTGTCATTGCGAGCCAGACCGCGAAGCGACAATCCATGGCCAAGCTTGAGGAGCTCGGTTACGGGTGCCCCCCAGCCGAGGTCAGCAAGCTGCTTTATAATTAATGACGATGTCCTCCCCCACTCTCGCTTTTATTGGTACGGGCAACCTTGCCACCGCCATCGTCAAGGGCTTGTTGGCCCAACAGGCTTATCGTCCGAGCGATCTCACCTGCACGAGCCAACATGGGGTGACGGCCCAGAAGCTCGCGCTCGCCACAGGGATCAACTGCGAGCCTGACCTCCCGCGCCTCCTCGCGAGCGCTGATACCGTCGTCGTCGCTTTCAAGCCCCAATCGCTCGCCGGAGCCGACCCCCGCCTTGCTGAATTAACGGCCGGTAGGCTGATCATCTCCGTCCTGGCTGGGAAAAAATTAGACCGACTCGCTCAATTTTTTCCTCAGGCCCGCAACATCGTGCGGACGATGCCCAATACGCCTGCCGCCATCGGCGCCGCAATCACCCCTTACTGTTCCCTCCGCCCCCTGGCGGCCGGCGATCAAGCGATCGTTACTAAAATACTCGGCGCATTGGGACAACATCTCCCCTTAGCAGAAGAGTACATGGATGCAGTCACCGTTGTCAGCGGCAGCGGGCCGGCCTTCCTTTTTGAATTCGTAGCCGCCCTGCGTGATGGCGGTATTACGGCCGGCCTGCCGCCAGCGGTGGCCGAAAAACTCGCGCTCGAAACGGTCCTCGGTGCGGCCAAACTGCTCGCGCACACCGGCACGACTCCGGAAGTTTTACGCGACCAAGTAGTCTCACCTAACGGCACAACTTTCGCTGGCCTACAGGTTATGTCTAAGGGCCAATTCCGAGAAACTATACAGGCAGCCATTCTCGCTGGAGCCCGTCGCGCCGCCGAACTTTCTGGCGCCTAATTGAGGTCACAGCTGGCAACTCCAGCCGCAGCAAGCTTGGTTTGTCCTCTGCCTTAATAATCGGCCCGCGCCGTATGTAGCTTAGAGTAGTGCAGGCTAGTTTGCGGGGCAGGCACCGCGATCGCCTAAAAGGATTAAACAACGCGACGCTTGCGGCCGCTGGCGGAATCGTTACGCCTTGGCCCCATGGAATTCGGCTGGTGGCAAAAAGATGCAGAAGGCAAAAAACACCAAGTGTGTGTTGATATCTTCGGCAAAAATATAACGTGGACCAAAAAATATGGTCACAACTCCTCGTGGGACCCTTTTAACCCCAACGATGTAGACTGGGATAAATTAATCAGCGAAGCCGAACGGCGCGTGCCCCGTCGCCTTTTTTCCCAGAAGCAATTTGAATTCATCCTGAGTCAGCGGCCGCGCTGATGCCAACTGGGGGTTCTATTAGGGCCGAAGAGGCAAGTCTGTGAAGAGCTTAGCCATGGCGGCGTGGGTGCGCCTGCTTAGAGCCAGCGCTTGGCTTGGGGCCAAAGATAGATGAAAGCCGGCGCTAGCTCCTGCGGCCGCGTAGCATGCCAACGGTCTATTTCTTCCACGGTGAACCAAGCCCCACCTTCAATTTCATCGGCCTGCAGGATGAAGGGCCCCTCTGCTTCCACCCGGTAGACCCAGACGAATTCCTGCCCGGTTTCCTCCCGTGCTTCGATTTTGAATAATGGTCTCGGCGGCTGATCGGGCCGGCAGCCGAGTTCCTCCGCCAATTCACGCTGCGCCGTACCATCATAGTCCTCGCCGGCCCCGACATGACCAGCGGCTGAAGAACCCCACAGCCCAGGAAACAGATCTTTCTGCAGGGATCGTTGCTGCAAAAACACCTGACCCGAACGATTAACCACCAGCAAATGGACCGCACGGTGTCGCAGCCCGCGCCGGTGCACTTCGCGACGGGCCAGCTGCCCCGTCACCCGGTCTTGCTCATCCACCACATCGAATAATTCGTCCAAATTTTGGCCCATGAATTAGCTTTGTCATTCGGGTCTATTCGTGTCCATTCGTCGTTTTCTTATTTCTCATGGCCAAAATCGAAGTCAATCAAGTCGCTGAAATTCTCAAGAAACACAAAGTCGACCCCGCCTTGTTGCGGGAGATCGTAGATGAGCTTAATTTTGTGACGCAGCCTAATGCGGATGATGATATCAAGCCGCCTGCGCCGAAAAAACAGTTCGTTGTTTTATTATCGGACCCCCAGGGGAAACTGCCTAAACAGGACCTCACCGGATGGGTGGTCCAAATCCCCGAAGACGCCAGCCCTTACTCAACGACTGACCGCATTTTCAAAGGCGCCTACGATTTTAATGCCTCAAAACGGGGCCGACTATTGCCGGTGAAATCTATCGGCGAAGCACTCGAGAGCGGGAGCGCTAAATACTTCCGTGAATCCGAGCTGTGGGTAAAAACTAAAACGCCCGTCGCCGTTGTAGTGACCGACAACATCCTTCCGAAGGATGAGTTCAAAATGGAGAAAGTCGACCGGCGCCGGAGCAACGATCGCGAAGGTTAACGCAGTCCCGCGGCCAGCGCGGGGAGACCGCGCGCCTGCAGCGCCGCCGCAACGGCCTTGAGGTCAAGCGCCGCACCCGCTTTTACCCCATGGCGCGCATACCAGCCTTGATTCATCTCGAGGCAGTATTGGATGGCGTGACTGCGCGATGCTACGGGCTTCTCATCGAGCGGATACATTGGATAAATTTCTTTAAGTTTACCGGTGCTGTCGATGTAGCCGATATCGAGGGGCAGGATCGTGTTGCGCATCCAGAAACCCATCTGCTGGGGTGTCGCAAAAACAAAGAGCATGCCCTCATCACTCCCCATTGTCTGACGGAACATTAGCCCGTGCTGCAGCTCAGCGGGCAACGCCGCAATCTGCATCGCCACTACGCGATCACCGATCTTGATCGAAAAGCGATCGGCGACCGTCTTGTCCCCGCGCGCCTGCTCCGGCGGCGAGTCACCCCAAGCGGTCAGCACCATAACTGCAGCTAACGGGAGAGAAGAAATTAAGCGCGAGCAGGAAAACATTTTTAAATTTTTGAACTAATTTCTAGCGAATGACCTTAGAGAATAAACTCAATCCTACTCTTAGCAAAGGAGATCAAGCGATCCCATAAAGTTTCTCGCCTTAGCCCGCCCAGCGCACAATTTGCTTCCATGCAAAGACCCACCCCCAGCCCGCTGCTGTACGCCGAAACTCATTCCAATGCTGACATGCTTTACTTCGGTCGAGTCGAAGTGCACGACCCCTTTATTGCCTTGGGCGTGCGGGGCAAAAAAATCTCAGTCCAAAGCGCGTTAGAATTTGGCCGAGTCAAAAAAACTAGCGCTTTCGATGTCGTCTTATCCCGCGAAATTTATTTAGAGCGCGCCCAAGATATTTACGGCCCCGAAGCCGGGGTCGCCGAAATGATTGCCACCCTCGCCGGTGAATATCGCCTGAGACATTTTCGCGTGGCCGACGATTTTCCCTCAGGCCTATACGTAAAATTAACCGCGCTAGGCCTGAAGCTCACCTTTGCCAACGGCATGCTATTCCCAGAACGGGAAATTAAATCAGCGTGGGAAGCGGCTTGCATCCGCGAAGGCAATCGCCTCTGCACCGTCGGCTATGCTGTCGCGGAAAAAATCCTGCGCGCCGCCAAGATCAAGGGGCGCACCCTGCTCTATCAAGGCAAGCCCCTGACCTCTGAGCGTCTGCGCTTCGCCCTCGAAACCGCTATTCATGAACAAGGCGGCAACCCGCAAGATACCATTGTCGCAGGCGGGGACCAAGCCTGCGATCCGCATGAACGGGGCTTTGGTCCACTGCGGCCCAAGGAACTTATCATCATCGATATTTTTCCCCGGGTCGTGAAAACTGGTTATTTCGGGGACATGACGCGCACTTACCTCAAAGGCGGTGCCTCTGAGGCCCAGCAGAGACTCGTGCGCACCGTCCGAACCGCCCAACAAAGCGCGACCAAGGTGATCCGTGCCAACGTTGATGGCCGACTCGTGCACCAAGCCGTGACGCAATGCTTTGCGGCCGCCGGCTATGAGACCAAGCGGGGGAAAACTGGCTCCGTGGGATTTTTTCATGGGACCGGCCATGGCCTCGGCTTAGCCATCCATGATCCCGGCCGGATGGGGGCCACCACCCCCTATCTTTTAAAAAACGGATCGGTCATGACGGTAGAACCGGGTCTGTACTACCCCGGGCTCGGGGGATGTCGCTGGGAAGACGTCGTGCAAGTCACCGCAACCGGGACTAAGTCACTGTCTAAACACCCCTACGACTGGGAGCTTCGTTAAGCCGTCACGCCATTAGGAATGCGACCGCCGTACCAATCGCCTCGGCTCATTTACAGAGATATTAATTTATTAACCAATGCCTGAGTTAGCTGAAGTAGAGTTCTTCCGCAAACGATGGAGCCTTGGCCATGGCGCGAAAGTGCTGACCCTCCGGCTTCATGAGGACAAAAAAGTTTTCCGTGATGGTCAGCTGGCTTTACTAAAAAAATCCCTGATCGGCGCTCAGATGGTCGATTCGGAGACCGCGGCCAAGCAGATGTTGTTTCGCTTCAAGGGAGGCGGTCTGCCCAAAAATAGTCTGGGCTGGCTTGGGATTCATCTTGGCATGAGTGGTGAGTTGCGTACCGAGCCGCTGCCTTACACTCCCACCAAACATGATCACTGCGTACTGGTACAAGCCACCCGCCAACTCGTCTTCAATGATCCGCGCATGTTTGGCGGCATTCGGTTTGCGACTGGCCACCAACCACCCACCTGGTGGACACGTATTGCCCCACCGATATTATCGAAAGCTTTCACGATCGAGGAAGTGCGCACTTTCCTGCACCGTCGAAGTCGCACTTCGATCAAGGCGGTCCTGTTAATGCAGGAAAAATTTCCGGGAATCGGTAACTGGATGGCCGACGAAATCTTGTGGCGAGCGGCGATCCATCCTAAAAAACTAGCGGGCGCCCTGACTCCAGCTGAGGTGAGCGTGCTTCATCGTGTCTGTCGGCAAGTCTGTCGCTTAGCACTGCAGACGATTGCCGGTCGGGGGACGTATCTTCCGGCGAATCTGAATCACCACATTCCGAAAAGTTGGCTCTTCTGGCACCGCTGGGCAGATGGTGGCCGGTGCCCGCGCACGCATAAAATGCTCGTCCGCGAACAAGTCGGTGGACGCACTACATGCTGGTCGCCCGCGCGGCAACGGCTAGGCTAGCTCGATGATTACTCGGTCGAGATTGGATGAATTGCTAGTCGCACGGGCGCTCGCGCCCACGCGCGCCCAAGCCAAAGCTCTGATCATGTCTGGTCGAGTTCGCCATGGCACCGAACGCCTCGATAAACCGGGGAAAGAGTATCCGGCAAATTTTGAGCTCAATATCGATCAGCCGCCTCGCTTCGTCAGTCGCGGAGGGGAGAAACTTGCCGCGTTTCTTGAGCAATTCCCCACTTCTATGCTGGATTTAAATGTCCTCGATGTGGGCGCATCAACCGGTGGTTTCACCGACTGTGTATTGCAAGCGGGCGCGGCCAGCGTGACTTGCCTGGATGTGGGTTTTGGACAACTGCACGATAAAATAAAACGTGATCAACGCGTCACTAATCTTGAAAAAATCAATGCTCGTCACCTGAAGCCCGGTGATTTGCCGCGAGCGCACTACAATGTCGTGGTTATGGACCTCGCCTTCATCTCATTGAAAAGCGTGCTCCCAGCCATCTGGCCATTTCTGCTGCCTGGTGGCACGCTCATCGCCTTAGTTAAACCCCAGTTTGAGGCCGGCAAAGCCGAAGTTGATAAGGGGCAAGGCATCATTCGTGATGATGCCGTCCGCACCCGCGTGCTCGCTGAAGTGCGCGCCTTCGCGTTACACGAGTTGCTTAATGCAGCCTTGATCGGCGAGATGGAATGTCCGGTTCATGGCGCTGACGGTAATCGCGAATATTTATTGGGGCTGACTAAAACCGTGACCCCCGCCTAAGATCGACCAGAACAATTAAGAAAAATACGCCAAGGGCTGTGCTCACCTAGGCCAATTCCCCCGAAGCGCTGGCTGGAAAATGTACGCTATGACGTGAACAGCTCGCGCAATTTTTCCTAAATAGGTTTCCCATTTTCACCTTTATCAGCGTAATCATTCGGACATCCCCATGCCTCCCTTTCGCAAATTAGCCTTTGTCTATAACTCCAATAAAGCAGGCGCAGCCGAGTTGGCGAACGAATTGCTGCTAATCGCGCGGCAGGGAGGCATCAAAAAAACCAAGCTCACCGGGGATCGCAAATTGCCCCGCGGCTATTTTAAAGATTGTGACGCTTGCTGTGTGATTGGTGGTGACGGCACCCTCCTCGGAGTCGTGCGCGGAGCCGCGCGTCAAGGCATTCCCATCATCGGCGTCAATCAAGGCGGGCTTGGTTTTCTCACTACTTTTTCCGCGGATGAAGCCCGGAGCCAATTTGCCACCTTGCTGACCGGTGATTACGGCATCGCGCAACGCGCGCTGCTGGATTGCAAAACGGGCCCGCGCCACCGAGACATTGCGCTCAACGATGTGCTGATAAAAAATGCGACCAATTCTCGGCTGGTCCGGCTAGAAGTTTTTGCCAACGGGAAGCTCGTCACGGATTATTATTGCGACGGCGTCATTTTCTCCACCCCCACAGGATCGACGGCGTATAATCTGGCGGCCGGCGGGCCGATCATTCACCCAGCAGCCGGTGTGATTGCGATGACCCCGATCTGTCCACATACGCTCAGCAATCGCACGATTATTTTTCGCGATGATGTTAAGTTATCGGTTTATAATCGCAGCGATGACTCCCGCCTGCTTGTCGCGATGGATGGGCAGCGTGATTTGGTGATGTCAGAAGGTTCCCCCATCGAAATCACCGTCTCGCCCCTAACCCTAAATCTCGTGCAGCCCCGCGATTACTCCCATTTTGAAGTCATGCGCGCCAAACTTAAGTGGAGCGGCGGTTTTTTAGAAAAAAAATAAGCGCCGAGCGTGCGTGAGTGCTTGCAAGTTGCCACGGGCCTGAGCCCAACGAGCACAACCCACTGGATACACCAGCAGGTTGTGCTCGCCTAAAACCCATCCGCCTTAATTTCTATCTGCCGCCCTGGCGGCAAGCTTGGCCTGCTTGGCGGCCTCCTGCTCAGCCTTCATAGCGGCGGTTTCCTCCTTACTGAGTTTATGATCATGATCGGCATCATATTTAGCCAATTTCTCGGCCTGCTGAGCCGCGCGCTTATCGTGAGCATCCGCTTTCATTTTGGCGGTCTCGGTTTCGTCGAGCTGATGATCGCCGTTGGCGTCATATTTTTTTAGACTAGCCTTGCTCGGAGCCTTAGCCGGTTTTGCGGCACTGTCTTGAGCGGAAGCGATGGGAGTGAGGAATGCCAGTGTCAGTAGACCCGGCACGATCAGGAAACGGAGCGATTTTAATTTCATAACGCGGTCAATCTAGCCGCGGGCCCCCGATCCGACAAGATACCGCGTTAGCCTAAAATCAGGCGAAGCACGCCTCAAGGTTTCACTACGAGCTGCACCCGCTGCGAGCGCTGAAAATACTTTTGGGCGAACGCCTGCAAGTCAGACAACGTGACCGCCTCGATGCGGGCTTCGTAGAGCGGTCCATCGTTGACGGGCTGACCATAGATTGCATTCAACGCCGCCTGCATGGTGCGCGCTGAATTAGTTTGCTGACTCATCCGCTTGCCGGCTTTGAGCCGAATCTGACAACGCCGCAATTCTTCGGCGGTTACTCGGCCTTGCTGCACGCGCAAAATCTCCAAATCTAATTCTGCCAGCACCTCGGGGTAGCGTTCAGGACTCGTGCCAGCATAAAAATAGAAGAGCCCCACTTCGAGACCCACCATACGATTTGAGCGAACAAAATAGGCTAGACTCTTCTCTTCCCGCACGCGTTCAAACAGGTGCGAAGACATTCCACTGAAAAGCTCATCGGCCACTTCGCTCACCGGATAATCGGGAGACTGCAGTCCCGGGCCGGGGAACGCTTGGAAAACGATCGCCTGCTTTCGCGGCTGTTGCTCAATAAAATCACCCGCGGTACTGATTATTTTCGCCGGTCTTTGGGCCACTTGCCCCGACGGTAATTTCGCGAGGAAAGCCTTCAGCACTGGGCCCAATTTTTTAGGATCAAAATCACCCGCCACCGCCAGCACGGCGTTACCCGATACAATTAAATGGCGATACAGGGCGCGCAGATCGGCTAAAGCGATCGCCCGTAAACCCGCGGCGTCACCCCCGCTTTCGATGGCAAAGGGATGCGAACCAAAAAATTTGGCCCGCATAATTTTACGTCCGACCGACACGACATCGTCGAGACTCTCTTGCAGCGAGGCCAGCGCCGACTCTCTTTCAATTTCTAGCGTCGCTGATTTGAACGCTGGCCGCAGAATCGCATCGCTCAACAATTGCAGCGCTAAGGTGATATCGCTGGGCAAAACTTCCGCGGTCAGCCCAAAACTATTATTACCAGAAAATTCATGAAAGCTCCCGCCAACTCCTTCGATCGCCCGAGCAACTTCTTCCGCCGTCCGGCGCTGAGTATCTTTGACCAACAGGGTGGCGAGCAGCGCGGTGAGACCGCGTTTGTCCGCGGGCTCGAATAACGGCCCCCCCGCGAAAGCGAGCCTCAGGTTTAAATTAGGCAAATGCTTGTTTGGTTGGAGCAGCAAACGAGCCCCATTCGGCAACGTCAGTTCAGAAAAATTCTGGGAAACACCGCTCGCGGCAACCGGGGAGCGGGCGGTCTCATCAGCGGAAGCGACGGGGTTTGAGGAAACGACCGTTAAGCGTTCAGGCTCGAGGTAAGTTTTCATCACGCGCTGCAGATCAACCGGCTTTAAGGCGCACAACCGCGCAAAATAGGTGCGGGTATAATTAATATCTCCCACCACCACCTCGCCGGCCCCAAGCCGTGAGGCTTGCCCCGACATGGTTTTACGCATGTTGACCTCTGAGGTCACCATCTGACGCACGGCTTTCGCCAGCATCGCGGGTCGAAAACCTTTGGTCGCTAAGCGCGCCAGCTCACGCAAGATGGCTTGCTCGGCCACCGCGCGTTTAGCTGGGTCTGCTAAATATGAAATATAAAACAAGCCACTCGTGCCTGGGCTCCACGCCATGACGTCGATCGTGTGGACGAGGCGCGCTTGTTCGCGTATACACTGCCAAAGCAGTGAACTGTCACCGTGGCCCAAGACGAGCGCGAGCATATCAAGCGCGGGCGCGTCAGGGTGAGTGAGTCCAGGGATGGGCCAGCCAAGACCCGCCCGGGAAACTTTTACGTCTTCGTAGAGATGTCGCTCACGCCGGGCCAACTGCGCCGACTCAGCTGGCACTAACACCGGCGCCAGCCGAGCGCGCGGGGCTGAGCCAAAATGGTGAGTGATGGCCGCGCGCGTCGCCACCACGTCAAAATCACCGGCGATAATTAGCACGAGATTATTCGGCACATAACGGGCCTGATAATAAGCTACGAGGTCCTCCCGCGTGCAGGCCGCAAAAATCTCGCGGTGGCCAATAATGGGCTGGCGGTAGGCGTGCGTGTGAAAGGCGGTCTCAAACAAGGTCTGCGTGAGCCGTTGGTCGGGATCATCTAGACACATAGCAATCTCTCGCAAGATCACTTCCTTTTCCTTCGCCACCTCCGCAGCCGGCAGCGTTGAGTGCAAAACTATATCCGCGAGAAGATCGATCGCCACTCCCGTATGCTCAGAGGGCAAATCGATATAATAAACAGTCCGATCAAAAGTCGTGTAGGCATTGATGTTGCCGCCATGGGCCTGCACCGTCGCCGAAATCTCACGGCCCGCCCGGCGCGTGGTTCCCTTGAAGAGCATGTGTTCCAAATAGTGGGACAGGCCGGCCCCGAGCGCCCCACCCTCGTGGATACTACCCGTTTTGACCCAGACCTGCACCGAACTAACCGGGGCCGCGCCATCGCGCTTGAGCAGCACCGTCAGCCCGTTCGGCAAGGTGAATCGATCAATGGATTCACGCCACAGACTTTCGAGTAAGGCCAGATCGCGAGAGGGCGTGAGCATTTTTTTTCGCATGAAAAAAAGAACAGTTTAGTTAAATGATTAAACAGCCGAGTCGCTCAAGCCGACCGACCGCGAGCGCTTAAGATGTTATCACGCTGTGCCCAGTGGACCGCGAGCTCGGCGAGGACGGGCGGGCGCGAACGGCTGCACAAAGGCCTCGTCGAAATCATAAACATCACTGAAATCCTCGCGCCGATCGTTTTCCGTTTTGCTGAAAATATTATACTCGATCAGATTAAAAACGATATCGCCAAAATCAGTACAGCGCGTCACCCCCCATAAATTCAAGACGGTTTTGGTCAGCGGACCGTATTGCTCCAGCGCATAAGTCCGGATGCCATGCAGCAATTCTCCTCCGGTGATGTGTTGGGATTTTCCAGCCAGTTTAGGACTTTTCTTGCGCAATTCTTTAACGGTATAGTCTAAAGCCTCCCGAACTAAGGTGTATGCCTTACGATCAAATCGGGAATCTTCTTTGCAGATGAGTCCTACTATTGCGGTAAATTCTAAGTCTTGCATTGATTAATTTTGGCCAAGCTAGCACAGGCAGCCGAACCCCGCAACCCTGCACCACCTCGATTTTTAGCGCAATAGGTCAGGTGACTCTTTTCAAAAAATATTTTTCCGAGATTGTATAACTAAAAATAACCCACCCCTATGATCGCTGCGACCCATTCTAATCATCCGATCGCTAACGTCGCCGCCGCCACGCCACGGACCTCCCCCCTGCAAGAAGCCCGCGCCTGTATCCGGCAGGCCAAAATGCGCATCACCAAGCCGCGCATCGCAATTGTCGAATCACTTTTGCAACACAAAGTGCCGATCAGCATCGAAC
>SXZN01000076.1 GCA_005787865.1 Opitutaceae bacterium
AGACGATCTACATCACCCCCGCCAGTCCGTGGGAGAATGGGTTCGTCGAAAGCTTCCACAGTCGCTTCCGCGATGAGTGCCTCAACCGCGAACAGCTCTGGACCCTCACCGAGGCCCGCGTCGTCGTCGAAGACTTCCGCCAAGACTACAACGCTGAGCGTCCGCACAGTTCGCTCGGCTATCTCTCCCCGCAACGCTTCGTCTTGGAACAATCTTTACCAATCCCAAGCTCCGGGCTGGACCGCCAAGCCGGTCCGTCCCTCCGCTTAGAATTGCCAACCACCACCGAAATCATCACATTAACCAACGCTGCAGACTAACATTCCACTTGGCCCAGTTTTTTGGACCCGCTCAAGGGTCTTGGAGATTGCCTATCAGCAGGCTGTTTTGGTCGGAATCTTTACCCCCAAGGCCAGCTGGGCCGCTAGACCGGACCGGCGAACTTATGATCGGCTCTGATTTTTCATGACCTAAGCGTGTTTAACGGGTAGCCTGCTAAAAATGAATTAGGGATAATTTCAACCCACTCAATTGATCCGCTCAGTTGACTCTAAAACAATTGTTGATATGGATATTATGATCTACACTTAAAAATGCTTACCAAGTTCACTTTTGCCGATAAATTACTCTTTCTTGCTTCATTCTTGGTCATAATTTTTTCTAAACTGTTATACTGGCAGGGAGATAAAATTGATGCTATTTTTGTTGGCCTTTGGGCTCCTTCTATTCTCGCGTTCGGAGTCTATTTGAAACTGATAGGATTTTCGAAAGATGAGTGATTATGTTTCCTATTTTGCAGTTCTGATTTTTGTGCTATTTGGGATCGCATTTTTTTCGGCCTTGCAGGGATTCAAGCGTTTGGACAAAGACAGCAAATCCGTAACGAGCAAAACCCCCAGGATCTAATGCCAGGGTCCGTCAGCTGGCTTAAAGCAAACCTACATAAATAATTCTTGCCTCGATTAACCTGATTTTATTTGGAACTGTTTTAGTTGTTCGTTTAAGTACACCCACCCAATAATATGATCAAAAATATGTTAAAATCGAAGTTACTCAAAGCAGCGGCGTTTTTCTCGCTGTGCTTTTTAATGCCCGCTCAATCGATGGCTGCCACGGGTGCCGCCAATCTTAAATCATCCGATTTTGTGGGGGTGTCCTTCTGGGTCATCTCCATGGCATTGGTTGCCGCTACTGCCTTCTTCTTCCTAGAAATTCAACGCGTCTCCCCGAAATGGAAGACATCACTAACGATTTCTGGTCTAGTGACTTTGGTAGCTGCGACGCACTATTTTTACATGCGCGACGTTTGGGTGGCTACCGGCGAGACCCCGACGGTTTTTCGTTACATTGATTGGCTCATAACCGTGCCCTTATTGATGGTGGAGTTCTTCATCATCCTTTCGGCCGTGACCAAGGTTCCTGCTGGTGTCTTCTGGCGCTTGATCATTGGCACCCTGGTTATGCTTATTGGTGGCTACCTAGGCGAAGCCGGTGTGATTAGCGCCATGTTGGGCTTTATTGTCGGCATGGCTGGTTGGGCCTACATTATCTTTGAAATCTACGGCGGCGAGGCCAGCAAGATTAACGCTTCGAGTGCGACTCCTGCTGTGCAGGTCGCCTTCAAGACGATGCGCAATATTGTGCTAATCGGCTGGTCGATTTATCCCATTGGCTATTTCCTAGGCTACCTCACCGGCGCCCCAGCGGCCAACTCGGCTAACATGCTCAACGTCGTTTACAACATTGCCGACGTCATCAATAAAATCGCGTTCGGCGTGATTATTTGGAAGTGCGCGGTCAGCGAATCTGACAAAGCTTAATCGCTTTACGCTACTCGGACAATGAGGCCAGCGGCCTCATTGTCCTTTTTTTATCACGTCAAGGCGCATCGGCAGCCTATATACTTGAGCTGATGAGTATTTTGCCTAGCGGAACTGTAAAGTATCCGTTGCACACAAGTACTGACGCCTCCCTCCGGGCGGTGGAAAGTCTTATCGTGTCCCTTGTCCAAGTATCCGAGAGACCCAGTGTTGCAGAAAGTTTATCGGCAACTAATCAAGCGGCTGTTTATCATTTAGAGGCGGGCGGCCAAAGGGTGCGCGCTCGTTTGGCTCTGCACGCCTGCGAGTCGCTAGGCGTCGGGCGGGAAGATGCGGTCCGAATCGCTGCCGCGGTTGAGCTGCTGCACAACGCCTCTCTAGTGCACGACGACCTGCAGGATAAGGATAAGCTCCGGCGCGGTCGCCCCACGGTGTACGCGGCCTTTGGTCAAGACGTTGCTATCTGCACTGGTGACCTCCTCCTGTCAGCCGCCTACGGGGCCTTGGCTGAAATCCGCGATGCCACCTTACTGCCCAGCTTGCTCCGCTGCGTCCACGATCGAACCTCCATGGTCATTCAAGGCCAATGCGCAGAACTAGCTACGAAGGACTTCCCCATTACAGAGGTCGTTAGATACGAGCGCATCGTTATTGGTAAGTCAGGTGCTCTGCTAAGCCTGCCCATCGAGCTCGCTTTCCTCGCTGCTGGGCAAGAACATTGGGTTCCACGTATCCGGGCCGCGGCCCACGCCTTTGGCATTGGCTATCAGATGGTAGACGACCTCGCGGATGTAATGGTTGACGCTGAGCAGCACAACCTCAACATCGTGCTTTTGCTGGAAGCAGCCGGCCAGAATACGTCTGCCGTGGGCCAAGCCCGCCGATTGGCGCGTCAACACTTGGATCGCGCCGCAGAAATTGCGGAGACCCTACCGCATCAGGCCGGTGCTCTGTTAGTAGAATTTGCCTTAGATCTCGGGAAACGGCTGAAAGCTGATTAATTTTAAAGTGGTAAAGGCCATTGTAATCGGGGCTGGTTATGGCGGTATTGCTTCCGCTCTTCGCTTGCGCGCAAAAGGTTATACGGTGACGCTGATTGACCGTTGCGAAGCATTAGGGGGACGCGCACAGGTCTATGAGCGCGGGGGATTCAGGCACGATGCCGGCCCGACCGTCATCACGGCCCCTTTTCTATTTGAGGAACTGTTCGCACTTTTCGGCGAGCGGTTTGCCGATCATGTGAGCTTGGTCCCATTGAAGCCATGGTACCGGTTTCGCTTCGCTGATGGAGATACTTTTGATTACGGCGGAACCTTGGAAGCGACGCTAGCAGCGATTGAGCGGATTGAGCCGCGCGACCGCTTGGGTTATATGGCACTATTAGCGCACAGCCGCAAAATTTACGACATTGGCTTTACTCGCCTATCGACGCAGCCGTTTAACGACTTTGGCACGATGCTCCGGCAGGTGCCGCATCTCCTAGGCCTACGCAGCTACGAGACGGTGTGGGGCTTGGTGACGCGGCATCTGGTCAGCGACAAGCTGCGTCGCGCCTTCTCAATCCAGCCCCTGCTTGTGGGCGGTAATCCTTTTGATACGACCAGTATCTACGGCCTGATCCATTTCCTGGAGCATGCCCACGGGGTCCATTTCGCGATGGGGGGTACCGGCAGCATCACCCGAGCCTTGGGAGAACTAATGAACCGGCAGGGCATCACTGTTCGGCTTGGGACAACCGTGGAGCGGATCCGCATTGAACAGGGCACCGCTTGCGGCGTTGAGCTGGCTGACGGCACGGGGCTGGCCGCCACCGTCGTGGTCTCGAACTCGGATGCAGCGCACCTGTATCAAAACATGGTCCCGCACGCCGCGCAGTCGCTCGCCACTCGGTTGAAGCTCTCGCAGGCCCATTATTCGATGGGCCTATTCGTGCTCTATTTCGGGACCACCCGCACCTACCCACAGGTCGCGCACCACACCATCTGGATGGGCGATCGCTACCGAGAATTACTCGACGATATCTTCCATCGGCAGCAACTGGCGGAAGATTTCTCTCTTTATGTTCATCGTCCCACGGCGACCGACCCAAGTTTTGCGCCTGAGGGTTGCGACAGTTTTTATGTGCTCTGTCCGGTACCAAATTTGCAGGGCAAGGTCGATTGGGCGACTGAGGGGCCACGCTTGCGCAACCGTATCGTTGAAGCATTGGAGCGCACGCTTCTGCCTGACCTGCGGGCAACGATCACGGCAGAGTTTTTCAAGACCCCAGTAGATTTTAAAGACAACTATCAAAGCGTGCACGGAGCCGGATTTTCCGTCGCGCCCATCTTTCGTCAGTCTGCCTGGTTCCGTTTTCACAACCGCTCC
Source organism: Opitutaceae bacterium (assembly GCA_005787865.1). Taxonomy (GTDB): domain Bacteria; phylum Verrucomicrobiota; class Verrucomicrobiia; order Opitutales; family Opitutaceae; genus Lacunisphaera. Next base: position 4,188 of record SXZN01000076.1, read on the forward strand.
GAGTCGGTGAGGAACCTCTACCTAACCGGCGCCGGCACGCACCCCGGCGCCGGCTTGCCCGGCGTGCTCTGCTCAGCCAAGGTTGTCGATGCTTTGATCCCCTTGGCCTCATGAACCGCCGCGCCGCGTCCTCGTCGTCGATCTCCGCTGAGGCGGTTTTAGCTCGGCAGGGGCGCAGTTTCTATTGGGCACGTCGGCTGCTTGGTCCGACTCACGCCGCGCGGGCTACGCGGCTTTACGCCTTCTGTCGTCACATCGACGAACTCGTCGACAAAGCGGCCTCAGGTGAAGCGGCGCGGGCGGCGCTGGCGGCGGCGCGGCAAGCGATCTTGGACGGCGCCACAAACGATCCAGCGCTCCAAGACGGTTTAGCGCTCATGCGCGAGTGCGAGATCGAGGCGGCGGTTGTCCTCGAACTTATCCACGGCATGACCACCGACGCTGAATCAGTGCGGATGGCAGATGAAAGCGAGCTCCTGCGCTATTGCTATCGGGCGGCCGGCACCGTTGGTCTCATGATGAGCCGGGTACTCGACGTTGCGGACCGAGCCGCCGCGGCCCACGCCGTCGATCTTGGGATCGCGATGCAGCTCACCAATATTTGCCGGGACGTCGCCGAAGATGCGCGGATGGGGCGGCGCTATCTTCCAGCTAGCCTAGTGGGTGACGTTTTGCCGGTTGACTTGATCGATCCGGGGAAAATTTTACGGCCAATATTGCGGGCCGGTGTGGCCAATCTATTGGCGCAAGCGGAGGTCTTCTACTCGAGCGGTGAGGCGGGACTTGCCTTTCTGCCGGCGCGCTCGCGGTGTGGGATTCTCGTCGCTAGCCGTGTCTACCGTGCGATCGGTCGGCGGTTGGCGTTCAATGACTACGCCTATTGGGAGCGCCGTGCGGTGGTCACAGATTGGCAGAAGGCGGGCATTACCGCGCACGCCTTGGTGACACTGCCGCTGCGCGCGGCTTTCTGGTCGCGGCCGCCGCCGCACACGTCAGGCTTACACCGCGCCTTGCTTGGCTTACCTGGCATTGTCGCCCGTCATGGAGACTGAACTCCTGATTTTGGGCGGGGGTTGCGCCGGCCTAAGTTTGGCGCGCAGGTTGGCTGCGCACGGCGAAGCTGCTCCGCGGACAACGGTGATCGAAAGCCGCTGCGATTATGCTGATGACCGTACGTGGTGTTTCTGGCTGCACCCCTCCGCACAGTTGACGCACTTGGTCCGCCGGCGTTGGTCAAGCGTATCTGTGGCTTCTCCCAATGGGCGGGCGCTAGTGGCCAGCGCCGATTTTCCCTACGCTATGTTACCGGCTGGCGAGTTTTACCAAGAGTCTATTGCAATGCTTGGCCGGTCCGAGCGGCTGCGGCTCGAGCTTGGCGTTTCGGTTCTTTCCGCTCCGCGGAGGGTGGGCGAGTATTGGGAAGTGGAAACCTCTGGCGGAGCCTATCGGGCCAAGTGGGTAGTTGATACCCGTCCGCTCGCGGTACCTGCCCGCGGCGGGGCGGTGCTTTGGCAGTCGTTTCTTGGTCAGGAGGTCGAGTGCGCGGCGCCGGTTTTTGATTCTGAGATCGCCGAGATCATGCATTTTACGTCTCGGTGTGACGGTCGGATTCTTTTCTATTATTTATTACCCATTTCCCCGACACGGGCGCTGCTTGAAGTTACGGTCTTCGCGCCAGAGCCGACCGGGCCCGAGGCTTTTCGTAGTGAGTTGACGGGTTTTATCGATCGGTGCCTGCGTGGTCATCAATACTGGATTCGACGGACGGAGCACGGGATGCTGCCAATGGGAATGCTCGATCACCCGTCGGCGGCAGACGGTTCATACGTCCGAGCAGGGCTTATGGCCGGTGGAGCGCGTGCCAGTAGCGGCTACGCGTTTCAGCGTATCCAGCGATGGGCCGAGGAATGCGCGCACGGTTTGGTCGCGGGTCGAGGTCCCACACCTCACCGGGCGGATCCTTGGGCACTGCGCAAGATGGACGCGCTTTTCCTGCAGGTGCTTAGTCGCCGGCCGGAGCTCGCCGCGGATCTTTTCCTCGCCTTATTTCAGAAGGTGGCGCATCCCAGACTGGTACGTTTTATGAGCGATCGGGCCACTCTGGCCGATTATGCCGCCATAATATTTGCCTTACCCGCCCGCCCGTTTTTGAAAGAATTGTTTTGCCCGGCTTAAAATCCGGATACTTATGAATGCTCAGCGTCTCCAAGGTCTTGTTTTTAGTTTCAGCGCGCTTGGGGTGGCCTTCGCCGCTACTACGCTGGGCCGTTTTTTGCCACAGTCTGAACTTATCGTTCTGGCCGCGCTCATCGTGGTTTTAGGTATTCCCCATGGGGCGATGGATACGATTTTTGCCCAAAAGCTTTACGGTATTCGCACGCCTTGGGCTTGGGCTCGTTTTGGCCTAGTTTACCTTTTGCTCGCATCCCTCGTGGTGGGACTATGGGCTTGGGTCCCCGCCGTGTTCTTGGCGGGCTTTCTGATCATCTCTATCGCGCATTTTTCAGGTGATCCTGCCGAGGGCACTCCGCTGCTTGCCCGGATATTATATGGCGGCGCTGTCCTCGTTCTGCCGAATATTTGGCACGAGGACGAGATTACTGCGTTATTTTCTAAGCTGGTCGGAACCCCAGCAGCTGGTGCCATTGTCCCGATTTTAGTAGGGCTGACTTGGCCTTGGTTAATCGGCCTCGTGCTTGCGATAGCCGAGCGTTGGCGGAACGATAAGTTAACCGCCTTTGAATTCGCCTCAGTTGGGCTGCTGGCGTGCGTGGCCCCTCCGCTACTATCGTTCACGCTTTTTTTCTGCGGAATGCATAGCGCTCGTCATATGATTCGCGTCTTCATTTATTCCGGACGAGCTTCATGGCGTTTTTTATTGTTAGCCTCGCTCCTTCCCCTGCTCGGTGTGGCCTGTGCATCGGTGGTCGCTTGGTACTTTATGAGGAGTACGCCCTTGGACGAACGAATGGTGCAGATCGTATTTGTGGGGCTGGCGGCGCTTACCGTGCCGCACATGGCCTTAGTGGAGAGAGTAAGGCTTAGGGCTTGGTTGCAAGAGTCGCCACCAGCTTCGAAGCACGGGTAAATTTACGGCCGGCTTAACTGTAATATCGAATCTGCGGACGAATGATTTTCGGTTGATCCATCGACGGGCACAATGAGCAGGTCGATGGCGTTGGTTAATGGTTAGGTAGGGCCGTTTTAATCAGAACCTGTAGCCAGAGTTCAGTTTCGCCAGCAATGCCGTGCGTGGTGAGTTTTTCGGCGATGAGCTCGCGGGCTGGTTCCATCACCTGATGCCGGGGGTCAGGCGGAAATTCTGGGCGGACGCTCCGGCAGAGGGCCCAGCAGGCCCACGTGCGCCAGCGACGTTGTTCGCGTCGCGGCTCGTTCATCCGGTCCGCGAGGTGCTGGAAATGCACGCGGGGGTTGCCGATAAAGACATCCGGCGGCGTGTGTCGCAAAAACCAGGTCATAGCCTCATAAGGCAAGGGCCAGTCACGCAACACGGGTTCATCGCCCCGGAGATCAGCTAACAGCGCTCGATCTAATTTCAAAATAGCGCGGGCCGCTTGCCCATTTTGCCAGAGAAAATGACCGTAGGTGAGAGCCGTGAGATAAAAGGCGCCGTCTCGGGCGGAGCCGTGCGCGGAGAGGGCACTCGCGGCCATCTGCGCGGGCGGGACCGGAAGATGGGGGCAGGGGGGTAAACCAAGCGACATGGGACGAGGGTCTTAAGTGATGGAGGCCGGCACAAGTTTAACTTGGCGACTGGCCTACGTTCCCTGCATAAAAGGTTAGAAGCATGGAAAACCCTGACACCATTAATGTGGTAAGCGGTTGGCGCCGTCTGTTGCTCTGGCTGGTGGCGACAATCTTGCGGCTGTGGTGCCGGACATTGCGTTTTGAAGCTAATGCCGCCACGCAAGCGCGCTTGGCCAATGCGGACGAGGCGATGGCGATCGTTATCTGGCACAATCGGCTTTTTATTTCGGCGGAATATTTTAGCCGCTACCGGACGCGCCGCAGTGTTTATGCTCTGGTCAGTGCCAGCAAGGATGGGGCCTTAATCGCGGAATTTTACCGGATGGTGGGGCTCAAGCCATTGCGCGGCTCGAGTAGCAATTTCGCTCGGGAATCGGGCAAGGCGCTCATCGAGGTGATGCGGGCGGGTCACGATATTGGCATTACCCCCGACGGCCCGCGCGGTCCGATGTATGAAGTGAAGCCGGGAGCTTTAGTGGTCACGCGCCGCACCAATTCCCCCATGCTCTTAATTGGCGCTGAATTTATGTGGGCCAAGCGTCTGCGGAGTTGGGATCGGATTTATATTCCTTGGCCCTTTTCTCGAGTCGTTATGCGTTGCACGATCTTGCCGGCCAAAAAAGCAAATGGCGAGAAGTGGGATGTCGCCGAGGTACGGGCCGAATTGCTGGCGATTAATCCGGATCACCTGGATTAATCGCGGGATTTTCTGGGCTAAACGCCACCGGTCACCTGGAACGCGCCGGCGGCCGGCGAAGGCCGCAAGCGGCCTAGAAAGCCGGAACGACCGTGATACTTTGGCCGGGCGCGGTGACAAAGTCATGGCCCTGATTCCAGGCGACATCGTTTACTAGTAATTTAAAAATCACGGGCTCAGCGGCATTTTTAATGGCGATGGTCCACAGGTCGGGGCTGACGCAATCCATGGCTAAACCCTGTTGCCAGCTTAGGCCCGGACCGGCGCCGCGGAGATAAAGATGTTGGCCGAAGCCCACATCGAATTTGGCGGAAATAAAAGTAACGGGCGGTTCGGCCGTTGCCCCGAT
>SXZN01000077.1 GCA_005787865.1 Opitutaceae bacterium
GCGCCGCGCGCGGCGCGAGTAGGCGAGGACATAAAAGAGAAACTCGTGTTAACCCCCGGAAAATTTCAGCGATTTATTATCCGCTCAGTTTTAGGCGGGGCGCTGCACGGGCTGGGGGCGGCCGTGATCGTCAATCGCGACATAAGTAAATATTCCTTTGGTGACACGCAGTAATCGCCCATCACGGCCGCGTTGAACCCAAGCTTCGACCGCAATTTGCATCGAGGTTCGGCCAGTTTTTAGGAGCGAGGCGTGACAGTTGACGATGTCGCCGACATTAACTGGGTGAAGAAAAGCCATTCCATCCACCGCGACGGTCGTAACGCGACTGCGGGCGAGGTTCTGCGCATAGATCGCCGCCCCTAAATCCATTTGGGACATCAACCAGCCACCAAAAATATCGCCGCTGGCATTCGTGTCAGCCGGCATAGCGATCGTGCGGATGACGAGTTCGCCATGCGGCGCGGTGGGGGGAGGAGATTCGCTCATGGTTTCAGCCTAGGCTTACCGTTGACCGAGTGGCAAGTACGCTGGCACTAGCGGGAGGGCCGCCGGGTCGTAGCAAGCGGCAGCTGTTATCGGGGCGGTGAGTTTTGGCGTTGTTTTCAGAGGAGAGGAGCGGGATAGTGCGTAAAATATGGCCGCCCCTGTTCAGATTGCCGTTCGTCGATTGTTTAATGACGTCGGCCCAGTTGATTATGTTGGCCTTGAGGAACGGGTCGCCAAATTCGGCACGCGGAGTCTCAAGAAGAACGCCAAGCGTTTTGGACTGAAGCTGGCGGTCTCCATGATCGATCTCACCACGCTCGAAGGCAAAGATACCCGCCGTAAAGTTGAGGCTCTCTGTCAGAAGGCCCGCCAACCCCACGACGACCTCGGCACTCTCGCCGTCGCCGCGGTCTGTGTTTATCCGGCAATGGTGCCGCATGCGCGGCGGGCGCTGGGGCCGCATTCAGCGGTGCGCATCGCCTCGGTCGCCACGGCTTTCCCCTCTGGGCAGACCGCCCTTAAAACTCGTTTAGCGGAGGTAAAATGGGCGGTAGCGGAAGGAGCCGATGAAATCGATATGGTGATTAACCGCGGGGCATTTCTCGCGGGGGAATTTTCCTCGGTCCAAGATGAGATTGCCGCGGTTCGCGCCACGTGCGGTGCCGCGACGCTCAAGGTTATTCTCGAGGTGAGTGAGCTGGAGACTTACGACAACATTCGGGCGGCCTCATTTTTAGCCATGCGCGTGTTGCGGCCGGGAGATTTTATTAAAACGAGTACGGGTAAAACTACCCTCAATGCGACCTTGGGCAATAACCAGGTCATGCTGGAAGCGATTCGCGATTATTACCTCGAGACGGGCGTGCCCATTGCGATGAAGCCCGCTGGCGGGATTCGCACGGCGAAGCAGGCGCTCACTTTCTTGGTCGCCGTGAAAGAGACCCTCGGCGATGCTTGGCTGAATAATACGCGTTATCGCTTTGGCGCATCGGCGCTCCTTAACGATTTGCTGCGGCAGCTCGAAAAAGAAAAAACCGGCGCTTACCCTGCGCCGTATTATTTTAGCGAAGCAACTGAAAGTTATTAATTTTTTGCCAACGATAATTCCATCCTACGGCCAATCGTGATTAAAAATCATGCCAACTTTGCTTAATAAAAAACCTTCCGCTGCCGCCATTTGTCGTCCGGCCGCCCCGGCGCTCATTTTCGGCGACCTCTGGACTTATGATCCTGCTCCCGAGACCGCTGAGCCCAAGCTGAAATCGCGCTATGAACTTTTCATTGGCGGTAAATTTGTAGCCCCGGCGTCGGGTAAGTATTTCGACTCCATCAATCCGGCGAATGAGCAAAAGCTCGCAGAGATTGCGCACGCGAATGCCGCCGATGTGGCCGCTGCTTATCGCGCGGCAAAAAAAGCTTACGACCAAACTTGGAGCCGGCTACCTGGTCAGGAACGCGCCAAATATCTCTTTCGGATCGCCCGGTTGCTCCAGGATCGGGCGCGCGAATTTGCGGTGGCGGAAACCATGGACGGAGGGAAACCCATTAAAGAGTCGCGTGATTTTGATGTCCCGATGGCCGCCGCACATTTTTTCTATCACGCTGGTTGGGCGGACAAGCTCGAGTATGTGGCCCCGGGCCGCCGGGTCGCTCCCCTCGGGGTGGTGGGTCAAGTTATCCCCTGGAATTTTCCTCTGCTGATGTTGGCCTGGAAAATTGCCCCGGCGCTCGCGATGGGTAACTGCGTCGTGATCAAGCCGGCCGAGACAACCAGTATTACGGCCTTGAAGCTCGCGGAAATCTTCCAAGATGCCGGCTTGCCGGCTGGCGTGGTCAATATCGTCACCGGCTTTGCTGACACCGGCGCGGCGGTCATGGGGCATCCGCTGGCGGCCAAGGTCGCCTTCACCGGCTCCACCGAGGTCGGCAAGATCATCATGCGCTCGCTGGCTGGGACGGATAAAAAAATGACGATGGAGCTGGGCGGGAAGGCGGCGAATATCATCTTTGACGATGCGCCGCTCGATCAAGCGGTGGAGGGAATCATCAACGGCATCTTTTTCAATCAGGGCCATGTGTGCTGTGCGGGCTCGCGTTTATTGGTGCACGAGCCGATCGCCGCCACGGTGCTCGCCAAACTGAAGCAGCGCATCAGTGTACTGCGCGTGGGCGACCCCCTCGACAAGAACACGGATATCGGGGCGATCAACTCGCGGGCCCAGCTTGCGACGATCAAGCGCTTGGTGGCCGTCGGCGTGAAGGAAGGGGCTACCCTGTACCAGCCGGACTACGCGCTGCCGGCGAAAGGCTATTATTTCCGCCCGACAATTTTTTCTGGCGTCTCGATGAGCCAGCGCATCGCGCGTGAGGAAATCTTTGGGCCGGTTCTCAGCGTGCTCACATTTCGCACGGTAGATGAAGCGATTGAGAAGGCGAACAATACCGCGTACGGCTTGAGTGCTGGGGTCTGGACCGACAAGGGCGCGCGCATTTTAAAGTTAGCCGCTGAGCTTAAGGCGGGGGTGGTTTGGGCTAACACTTACAATAAATTTGATCCGGCGTCGCCCTTTGGGGGTTATAAGGAATCTGGTTTCGGTCGCGAAGGCGGCCGCCAAGGGCTCCTTGATTATTGCAAGTTGGTCTAAAACTTAACGCTTCGTTTTCTCGATGGCTACGCCACCTTACCTAACCGCACCGCTCAAGACCGACCAGATGCCGCCGGGCATTCCTTACATTATCGGGAATGAAGCGGCGGAGCGGTTTAATTTTTACGGGATGCGCGCTGTGCTTACGGTGTTCATGACGCAATATCTCGTGAACCGAGCGGGCGGGCGCGATGTCATGAGTGAGAACGAGGCCAACCAGTGGTATCACTGGTTTGTCGCTTCTAATTATCTTTTCCCCATGCTAGGCGCGATTCTGGCCGATGCTTTCTGGGGGAAATATCGGACAATTTTTTGGGTATCGCTGATTTATTGTGCGGGGAGTCTGGTGCTCGCTTTCGATCACACCCGTCTCGGACTTGGCTTAGGTTTAGGTCTGATTGCGCTGGGCTCCGGCGGCATCAAGCCGTGTGTATCCTCGCATGTCGGCGACCAATTTGGGCCGGCTAATCAACGACTCCTTTCGCGGGCTTTCAGTTGGTTTTATTTCTCGGTGAATTTTGGCTCTTTTTTCTCCATCTTGCTTATCCCTTGGTTGCTGGCGCACTACGGCCCGGGCTTAGCTTTTGGGGTGCCCGCCGGCTTGATGCTCTTGGCCGCTTTTGTCTTTTGGCAGGGTCGCCACAAATTCGCCCACATTCCCCCTGGCGGAAAAACTTTCCTGCGCGATACCTTTAACCGCGCGGGCTACGCCGCGATTGGTCGACTCGCGGGGCTCTTTGCTTTTGTCGCCATTTTTTGGTCGCTCTGGGATCAAAGCGGCGGGGAGTGGGTCTTGCAGGCGCAGAAAATGGACCTGCATTTTTTAGGAATTACCTGGCTCGCGTCCCAAATTCAGGCGGTGAACGCGATCATGATTTTGACCTTTATCCCCCTCTTTCAGTTTTTGATCTACCCCGCGATCAATCGGATTTTTCCTTTAACGCCGCTGCGAAAGATTGGCCTTGGGCTCGTCGTAACGGGCTTTTCATTTATGGTCAGTGCTTGGATTGAGACCAAAATTGCGGCGGGGCTCACGCCCAGCATTGGCTGGCAATTACCCGCCTATGCTCTGCTGTCAGCGGGTGAGGTCATGGTCTCGATTACGGCGCTTGAATTTGCTTACACCCAAGCCCCCGCGCATATGAAATCTATTGTTATGGCCTGTTACTTGTTATCTGTTTCGGCCGGCAATGCTTTTACCGCCCTGGTGCACTATTTTATCGCGAATCCTGATGGCACCGTGAAATTGCAGGGCGCGGCTTATTATAATTTTTATGCCGCGCTCGCTATCGGCTGTGTCGGTATTTTCATTTTTGTGGCGCGGCGCTATCAGGAGAAAAGCTATCTCCAAGGCGAGACGGCCGCTGCCGCCACGCTGAGCTGAAAGTATGCTTTCAGCGTAATTCTCTTAACCACCTACCCTTAACATGACTCGTCTTCCGATCACCAAAACCCCCAAAGTTTACGTGGGGGGAGCGTTTATTCGCTCCGAGAGTGCGCGCACTTTTCCGCTGAGGGATGCCGCGGGTAATTTCGTGGCAAACATCCCCCAGTGTTCGCGCAAAGATTTGCGTAATGCGGTCGAGGCAGCAGCTAAAGCCGGGCCCGGCTGGGCGAAGCGCACCGCCTATAATCGCGGCCAGATTATTTATCGTTTAGGTGAAATGGTGGAGGCCCGCCGGACGGAGTTGGCGGCCGCGTTGCGACTGGGCGGCGCCACGGCCACGGCGGCGACGAAGGAAGTTAGCGCAACAGTTGATCGGTTGATCTATTACGCCGGTTGGGCGGATAAATACGAACAAGTCCTCGGCAGTGTGAATCCCGTGGCGGCCCCCTATTTCAATTTTACGGTTTCCGAGCCGATGGGGATCATCGGATTGCTGGCCCCCCCAGAAGCGCCGTTGCTCGCCCTTATTTCTTTATTAGCTCCCGCCATCACGAGCGGCAACACCGTGGTCGCGCTCGCTTCGTCTGCGCAGCCTTATCCGGCGATTATTTTGGGCGAAATGCTCGCGACGAGTGATTTGCCCAGCGGGGTGGTTAATTTATTAACCGGGTTACGCGCGGAGCTCATCCCCACTTTTGCCACCCACGCACATTTCCGCGCCCTCGGCGGGGTGGCGAATAAGGCTGAGCAGACCGCGCTCAAGCTCGGCGCGGCGGAGAGCGTTAAGCGGGTGAAGCTTTTTGCGGCGGAGGCGCCCATTAATTGGTTCTCCAGTGAACAGCAAAGCGTCGACGCCTTGAGGGCTTATCTTGAGTTCAAGACGGTCTGGCACCCGATCGGAGCCTAAAATGATGATTGGTCCCGAAGCGCAACGCGCGCGTGCGCAATTAAAATACTGGTGGCTGGCTTGGGGTGTCGTCGGGTTGAGCTTGATGACGATTTATTTTACTTTGGGGTCAGCCCCTAGCTTAGCCGGTTCAGCGAGAAGCCATCCACTCATTGGCCTGATTGGATTGGTACCTTTATTTTTGAGTATTATTATCCGTTGGCTGCTCTTGCCGCGTTGCCCGCATCTTAAAGCAGCGCTCCCGTGGTTTATCGTGGGTTTAGCCTTAGCGGAGGCGGCGGGAATCCTGGGTGCCTTGCTCGGCGGTGTTTATCGGGCCAATCTCTGCATCCTGGGGCTGCTCGGTTTTCTGCAATATGCGCCCACATTTGCCCGGCAATATCTCGCGCCTAAGCCGACGGGGTATATTCCCAATAGTTAAACGGGACGAGCGGGTTAAGGGCTCGGCTTAACGATGATCGCGCTTTTTTAGAAAGCGGGCAATCTCTCGAGCTATCGGCATGGCCGGCGCGGTGCCAGGATGCATGACGGCGAGCGCCGCAACCGCATTCGCGTAATGCGCCGCTTCAAAAATATCGTGTTTAAATTTGATCAGGCCGGCGGCAAAGCCGCCCACAAAGGCATCGCCGGCCCCGGCGGTGTCGATCACTTCCACTTCATGCGCGCGTATGCTGAGAAAGACGTCAGGCTGGGAGACAAAACAGCCGCGAGCGCCCAGGGTGATGATAACGACGGGGACCTTGAGGCAACGGCAGAGCTGATGCAGAGCATCCGGTGAGAGGGTGGCGAGCGTCGCGGCGGTGAAACTACTCCGAGCATTAAACGGCGCGGTGCGTAATAGGTTCGCGCCGGCCGCAGTTTTTTTGACCAGGGCGACGAACTCGATTTCATTGGGAATGAGCACCTCGGTGTGTCGGAGTAGGGCGACGTCAAATTGAGGGCCCATCGGCGCAGGGTTGAAAACTGTAATCGCGCCGTTGCGGTGCGCAGTGCGCAGGGCAAATGCGATGGTGCTGGGATCCGATTCGCCCTGGCAGACGACTACTTGGGCCGGCGCGAGGAGGGCTAAGGGCAAATCGCGGGGGCGCAGTCCGAGGTTCGCCCCGAGGGAGATAATAATTTGATTTTGTCCGGCCGCATTGACGGTGATGACCGCCGTCCCAGTCGCATGCTTGGGCTTCTCCACAAAATGGGCTTCAAGATTAATTTCTCGGGCAAACTTGCGGGCATTAAGGCCAAACGCATCGCGGCCAACTGCGCCAATAAACAGCGTGCTAACTCCGGCCCGTAATGCGGCTACGGCCTGATTGAATCCTTTGCCGCCCGGTCCGAGGCGAAAATCACCAATGATGGACTCGCCGGGTTGCGGAAAATTTTCGGTGTAGAACGCGAGGTCCTGATTAAAACTACCAATGACAACAACCGAGTGCTTCACAGAGGTAGACGCTAAAAGGGGCGCGCCCGCGGTGGCGACTAATTTTGTCGAGCTCGAACAATTAATTTTGATCGGGCGGGTAGACGCTGCCGGCGCGTAGCAGGGTAACGCTGGGAATAGAATGAAGGTAAGCGCCAGCCTCCGCCTATCCAGTGGCGAGCCCGTTGGTCCTTTTACCCCTGCGCTCGAGTTGGCGAAGGCCTTCTTGGTGGGTCATGGCCATAGCACAAGCCGCCGGAGAATATACCAATCGGCCGAGAGACGAGCTTGCGGCCACGGGCGCCTCGTTGTTACGTCACCCCATGGGGACCTTTTCCGCGTTCGATACGGCGGCTAAATTGCAGCACACCAAGGAACGGCTGTATGTACTTTGTCAGCTCTGTGGCTGGGGTCTTTTTTTGGTCATCCAATTTAGCTTTGCGCGAGCGGCTGCTTTGGTGAATCCGCCGCAGTTAGGCCACAACCAGATGCTAGAAGCTGCCTCGATGGTCATGGTGGTGCTATTGGGTTTGGTCCTCACTCATTATGCCCGCCCGTTGATTACGAGGTGGGGCTGGAAACAACTCGGCTGGCGATCGCTCTCACCGCGCATTGTGCTGATGGCCGCGCTATTATCTCTGCTTTGGATTGCGGCGGGGTTTGGTTACTCTTATGGAGTTCTCCAGTTGCCGTGGACTTATAAAAGCAATCCCGCGATCGTGGTGATTGCCTGGTGGCTCAATGGCATGAGCCTAATGCTTGGGTGGCTCTGTATTTATTTTTTCTATCATATCTATGAGCAATTGCAGCGGCTACAGGTCGAGCAATTGCGCTTGGTAGCGAACATCAAAGAAGCCGAATTGCGCGCCTTGAAGGCCCAAGTTAATCCCCATTTTCTGTTTAATTCTCTCAACAGCCTCCGCGCCTTGATTGAGGAAGATGCGCCGCGAGCGCGTGAAGCCGTGACGCGGCTGGCCAGCATGCTGCGCTATTCGCTCCAGTCGGGTCAGCTAGAAACCGTTACGCTTGAGGAAGAGCTGCGCACGGTTGAAGATTACTTAGCGCTTGAACAAATCCGTCACGAAAATCGTTTGCGCGTGAGTTGGCAGATTGCCGCGGCGGTTCGTGCCCAAATCGTCCCGCCAATGTTGGTGCAGACGCTCGTGGAAAATGCCGTTAAGTATGGAGTGTCGATTCGTCGCGAGGGCGGGGAAGTGATGATTTCGGCGCAATTTGAAAAACAGAGTCTCATCATTAGCGTGATCAATCCGGGTAAGCTAACTGCGCCCAGTAACGCCGCTTCAGCGTTGGCTGGTTCCTCCACCGGGGTGGGGTTGCGCAATGCCTCCGAACGACTCAAGTTCTTATATGGTGACCGGGCTACGCTACGACTTTTCTCCGCTCCGGCCGGTTGCGTATCGGCGGTCGTTTCAATTCCCCTGCCCGGCAGCAGCGCATGAAAGCCTTACTAATCGATGACGAACGACTCGCGCGCAATGAACTGCGCCGATTGCTCAAGGCCCACCCCGAAATTGAGATTATTGGCGAAGCGATCGATGCGGCGGATGCGCTGAGCAAAGTGGAGGCGTTGCAGCCCGATCTATTATTCTTGGATATTCAGATGCCGGGGGATGATGGTTTCACTTTGCTTGAGAAACTGGAGCCGCCATTGCCCCTGGTTATTTTTACGACGGCTTACGATCAATTTGCGGTTAAGGCCTTTGAATTTAATGCGCTCGATTATCTGCTCAAGCCAGTGGATCCCCACCGGCTCACAGGCGCGCTGGAAAAACTGCGCATCAGCTGCGCCGGCCCAGCGCCGGCCGCGATTGCGCCGCACCGCTTAGCGCCCGAAGATAAAGTTTTTGTGCGCGAAGGTGAGCGCTGCTGGTTTGTCGCGGTAAAAAATATTCGCCTGCTAGAGTCAGAAGGGAATTACACGCGGCTCTATTTTGAGGAGCAGAAGCCGCAATTATTCCGATCATTGACGGCAATGGAAGAGCGGCTCGATCCACAGCATTTCTTCCGCGCCAATCGTAAACAAGTCATCAATCTTGCTTGGGTGGATGGGATTGAGCCGTGGTTTAGTGGCGGCTTGCTGGTCAAGCTCAAGGGCGGCGTCAAGGTCGAGCTCTCTCGCCGGCAGGCCCAGGACTTCCGCGAACGCATGAGCCTGTGACGAATCCTTATCAAGGTGGAGCTCAGGAAAGTAGGAACAGGTGGTGGTAGGATATTCTGATTCACGGAGTTTCATCTTTGTCTTTAACTCTCTCCCCCCATGATCGAAGCCCGCAACCTGACTAAGACCTTTAAGGATAAGAAGCGCGGTATTATCACCGCCGTGAATGACATCTCCTTCACCTGCCGGCCCGGCCAGATCTACGGGCTGCTTGGGGCCAACGGCGCGGGTAAGACCACCACGCTACGCCTGCTGGCCACGCTGCTGCAGCCCGCGAGCGGCTCGGCCCGGCTCGCCGGCTTTGACGCGGCCACGGAGGCGAATCAAGTGCGGGCCCATGTCGGTTTTCTCGCCGCCAGCACGGCGCTCTACGGGCGACTCACGGCACGCGAAACGATCACCTATTTCGGCCGGCTCAATGGGCTGGCCGCCGCGACTATCAAGGAACGGCTTAAGGGACTGGCTGATGAGCTCGACATGCGGGATTTTCTCGACCGCCGCTGCGACAAGTTTTCCACCGGCATGAAGCAGAAGACCTCCATCGCCCGTACTCTGATTCATGATCCGGCGGTGATGATCTTCGACGAGCCCACCCTCGGCCTCGACGTGATGACCGCCCGTTCCATTGTCAAGTTTGTGCGGGATTGCCGGAATCGCGGCAAGACCGTCATCTATTCCACCCATGTCATGAGCGAGGTAGAGAAAATTTGTGACGTCATCGGCATCATCCATGACGGGCGGCTCGTCGCTGAGGGCACGCTGGCCGAGCTGCGGCAGCGTTACGAGGAGACCGACATGGAGGAGATTTTCGTCAAGGCCGTCGGCGGCGAGGCGGCTCTGGTGGCGGCGTTGAAAAACCAAGGAACCATCCCATGAACTGGCAAAATATTCTCACGGTCTACCTGAAGGAACTGAAGGATTCGCTGCGCGACCGCCGTACGCTCATCTCCATGATTGTGGTTCCCACGCTCATCATGCCGATTATCATGTTTGGCGTTGGCACTGTCATGACCAAGGTCGTGCGGCAGGCCCGGAGCGAGATTGTGTCGGTCATGCTTTTGGGCGGCGCGGATTCGCCGGGCGTGGTTGCCGCCTTAAAGGCGGACAAGAAATTTCGGCTCGTGCCGGCGGTCGCCGACTACCAGCAGCTGATCTCGGACAAGAAGGTGCGTGTGGCCGTGGAGCTTCCCGCGGGATTTGAAGCGTCCCTCAAGGGCGGCGGGGTGCCGACCGTTTCCCTTTATTATTATGAAGGGGAACTGAAATCAGGCTTCGGCCTGAAAGCCGTGCAGGACTTCTTCACGTCCCTGAAGGAAAAGACGATTGAAACCCGTCTGGCGGAGCGGGGTTTGTCGGCGGCCGTCATTAAACCCTTTGTGATCCGGAAGCAGAATGTCGCGCCCCCGGAGAAAGTCGGCGGCAATGCCATCGGTGGCTTCGTTCCCTATCTGATCATCATCCTGTGTTTCACTGGTGCGATGTATCCGGCGATGGACCTCACGGCGGGGGAAAAGGAGCGCGGCACGATGGAGACGCTGCTCTGCAGCCCGGTCCATCGCATCAATATCGTCGTAGGCAAATTTCTTATGGTGCTGACGGCGTCCCTGACCACCGTGCTGCTGTCGATTGTTTCTATGGGGGTGAGCGCCGCGCTCGGGGTGATGTATTTCGGCGGCAAGGCCACGTCGCAGAGCGCCACGTCGGCCCTGGTCGGCCAGGCGGCGGAAGGTGGTAGCATCCCGCTCATCGACCCGGTGGGCTTGATCGGGGTCGCGGCCCTGGTCCTACCGGTCGCGGTGTTCTTTGCGGCCCTGTTGCTCGCCATTTCCCTTTTCGCGAAGAGCTACAAGGAGGCGCAAAGCTACATCTCACCCCTCATCGTCGTGGTCATTATGCCAGCCGTGATCGGCCTGCTGCCCGGGGTAGAGCTGAACGCGAAGCTGGCTCTGGTGCCGATCCTCAATCTCTCGCTGGTGTGCAAAGAGATGCTCTCGGGCGTGTGGCACTGGGACTATATCGCTTTGATCTTCGGCTCCTCGTGCGTTTATGCGGCGATTGCCCTAGGCTTTGCGGTCAAGATGTTCAATCGCGAAGACGTCATGTTCCGCGCTTAGCCGCCGCGCTCAGGCGGGATTACTCTTTTTCTAACTCGGTCAACCGACTGGCGGCGGCTTCCCACGCCGTGGTCGCCGCTTGGAGTTGGTCGACGAGCACGCTGAGTTCGCGATTTAAATGCTGAGCCTTGCCCGGTGAGTTATATGTTTCGGGCGCCTCAAGTTCAGCAGTTAATTCATTTTGCTTGGTCTCGAGTTGGGAAACTTTTTCTTCCAGGTGGCCCACTTCCGTGCGGAGTTTTTTTACATCAGCTGGGTTGGCCTTCTTCGGGGCAGCTGGTTTTGGGGCTGCCTCGCTGGTCTGTTTCGGGCGCGCATCAGTGAAGCCGGCAGTGAGGGCGGCGCGGGCGTTGCTGGCTTTGGATTTCTCCAAGTAATAATCGTAGTTACCAGAATAAGGAGTGAGCCGGCCGCTGTGCACATGGAGCACGGTTTGCGCTAGTTGGCGGATAAAATAGACGTCGTGGCTGATAAAAATAAACGTGCCCTCGTAATTTTTGAGCGCATTGACCAAGGAGTCGATCGACGGAATGTCGAGGTGGGTCGTCGGCTCGTCCATCAGGAGGAGGTTGGGCGGATTGACGAGCAGGCGCGCGAGGGCGAGGCGGGATTTTTCTCC
>SXZN01000078.1 GCA_005787865.1 Opitutaceae bacterium
AACGCTGCGCTTCCCGCTCCGTGCCGCGGGCAGGAATCGTCGCCACCGCCACGCCGTTGCGCCGCAGAGTCAGGCGGTAATTACGCGCGCGGCTGCTGCGCACAAAAACTAAATCGGGCGCCGCAACTATGGTCTGGGGGGGAAAAAACTCCTGTTGTTCGTCGCTCACGTAGACTGGGGCTAAATGGAGATATCCCGCAAAGCCAGTCGAGAATTTATCCGCCATAATTTACGGGCTTTTTCAACCGCCTTCATCACTTCCAATCTGCAAAATGGCTAATAGCCGGCGGACGAAGCGGCGCGCGTGATTCCTGTGGAGATAGCGGGTTCCTTAGGCGCGAGTTTTGAACGCAAATCTCCCATTGGCGGATATTACGAATGGGGTGACCGTCGGGGTGATTGCGGAACTGCCCCCTGATGCGGTTAAGGTTGGCTGGGGCAATTCGCGTTGGCGCAAAGTGCTCAACTAGGGTCCTGCGCTTACAGTAATTCTAGCCGCCAATCGAGCGGTCGTCCGGGCGACAAGGTGAGCCAGGCAAAACTGGCGCGCTTTCCCCGTTTGGGTCGAGAGATGCAGCCGGGGTTGAGCCAACGGATGCCCGCCGCATCGGTTTCATCGCGCGGTATGTGCGTGTGCCCGTGTAACACTACCTGAGTTCCCGGCGGCACTCGCTCGGGGGGAATATGCGTGAGGAAAAATTTCCGGCCCGCCCGCTCTAAGCGAAGCTCCCTGGGCCAGAGATCATGGAGCTCATTGTTACCGAGCACCACCAAGAGCGGTTTACCCAAGGCTTCGAAAGCCGTGAGCGTAGCCGGATCACAGACATCGCCGAGATGCCAAATCTCATCGGCGGCGGCTAGTCGTGTCGGTAAACTGGACGGAAACTGATCGTGGGTATCGGCAATGACCGCGATGCGCATCATTTAACCGTCACTCCTGAAATAGAGACGTAAGGTTCTTCACGCAGCTGAGCGGGGCTCCGGTGCACGAGTAATTTCCACCATACCCGGGCATTCGCCACCACCACGGTGCTAACGAGGACGAGGAAAAGTCCCGTGACGACGGCGTCCACGCGATTATTGAACAGCTGGGCTTGCCAGGTGATGAGTTCCGCGGCCTTGCCGCCGGCGGCCAACTTAGCCTCGAGCGCCCGCGCCGTGGCTAAAAATCCGAGCGGGGCGGGGCTGAAAATTTTCATCAGGCCGGCCGTCAGGGTGACCGCGAGCAGCCACAGGAGCGGCACTACGGTGACCCAGAGGTAACGCACCCGACCCATCTTGATGAGTACGGTTGTGCCTAGCGCGAGCGCGAGGACGGCGAGCAGTTGGTTCGCGATACCGAAGATCGGCCACAACGAATTGATGCCGCCGAGGGGATCCACCACCCCTTGATAGAGAAACCAGCCCCAGAGACTGACAAAGAGCGCGGTGGCTAGCGTGCCGGCCCCAAGCGAACGCGTGTCGCCGAGTGGGGCCCAAAGCGTGCCGAGCAAATCCTGCATTAAGAAACGCCCGACGCGCGTGCCGGCGTCGATGGTCGTCAAAATAAACAAGGCCTCAAACATGATGGCAAAATGATACCATAGCGCGAGCCCCGACTTGCTGCCCATAGCGCCAGCGAACATATGGGCCATCCCCACCGCGAAAGTGGGCGCGCCGCCGGTGCGACCCACCATGGTTTTTTCGCCGACACTCGCCGCGAGATCAGCCATCTGGGTGGTCGAAACGGGAAAGCCGAGGGCCGTCACTTTGGCCGTCACCACTTCCGCCGTCCCGGCCATATTTATGGCAAAATACTGCCCCGGCTCCATCGCGCACGCCGCGATGAGCGCCATAACGCCCACGCACATCTCCGTTACCATCGCGCCGTAACCGACGACCCGAATGTGAGACTCGCGGGCGAGTAATTTAGGCGTCACCCCGCTGGCAATCAGCGAGTGGAAGCCCGAAATGGCGGCGCAAGCGATCGTGATAAAGCAGAAGGGAAACACCGGTCCGGCAAACACGGGACCCGTGCCGTCGATAAATTTTGTTACCGATGGCATTTTCAGCATCGGCGCCAGCATCACCACCGCGATAGCCAGCGCGGCCACCGTTCCAATTTTCATGAAGGTGCTGAGATAATCCCGCGGCGCGAGCAGCAGCCATACGGGCAAGATGGAAGCCAGTAAGCCGTAGCCCATAATCCACCAGGCAATGGCGGTGCCGGATAACGTGAAGGCGCTTTCGAACACCGAGCCGTGCAAAAATTGTCCACCCCAGACGGCCGCGAGCAGGCCCATGACCCCAAAAATGCTGATGATGACTAAGCCCCGCGAGCTCTGCCCAACGGCCTTCATGCCGAGCCCCATCACCACCGCAATCGGCATGGTTGCCGCAATCGTAAACAATCCCCAAGGGCTTTCGGCGAGAGCCTTCACGACCACCAGCGCCAGCACGGCGAGCAAAATAACCATAATGGCCAAAACGCTAATGGAGGCCACCCCGCCCGCAAAGGTGCCAACCTCCTCGCGCACCATTTGACTGAGGGATTTTCCGCGGCGCCGAATCGAGCAAAATAAAATAACAGAATCATGCACCGCGCCCCCGAGGGTCGCGCCAACGAGCATCCACAAGAGGCCTGGCAAAAAGCCAAATTGCGCCGCGAGCACGGGCCCCACTAAAGGTCCTGGTCCCGCAATAGCCGCAAAGTGGTGACCAAACACCACCCACTTATTGGTCTTCACGTAATCTTTGCCGTCGGCATTAACTTCCGCCGGAGTCGCCCGCTGATCATCAAGCGTCAACACCTTGGCCATGAGCCAGGCCGAATGAAAACGATAGCTCACCGCAAAAACGCAC
>SXZN01000079.1 GCA_005787865.1 Opitutaceae bacterium
AGACCAAAGTAGAATATCGGGTCTTAGGCCAAAGGCGGTGGCAGCCGCTGGTGGAGGTAGATCGAGTCGGGAGTCGAACAGCACCATATCATACGCGGAGAGATTCTGCGGTGGCGTGGTGAAATACCCCACCGTAGCGCGGTGACGTAGATACCAAGGAAGCGGCCAAGCATGATCAGGGCTGATCACGGCAATTTTTTTATCGAGTGCTTGAGTCTCTAAGGTGGTCACCAGTCTGGCCAGATCGGGCGACGTGGATTGGTAGAGGTAGGGGTTGCGACTGTCATTGGCGTAACGTCCCAACGCCGGGCCTGCGCGCCAAGCGCCCGCGAGCACCAGAGCTAAGCCGAAAAAAGCAGGGGTGAAGCGGCCAATTTTTTCGGGCAGCCAACGGGCAGAATGAGCCGCGCCGAGCCCAGCCAAGAGCGCGAGACCAGCGTAAGGTGTCAGCAAGAGCCACGGAGTTTTATACGGGATTACGCTATAGACCAGCAGCAGCGTGGCGGTGAACGCCGCCAAGGCGCGATGGGTAGGGCTGGCCTGAGGAGAAAAAGCGAGAATCGCGCCGCCGAGGGCGCCCAAGAGCAACAGCGGTTCGCCCCAGTGGATACCGCCCTGCGTGTGGGGCCACAGGATCGCGCCGTAATAGAACCAGGGTTGGTCATGAGGACCACCTGAGGCGCGCTCGGCATAATTAAAATAAGCGCGAAGCCCATCCGCGAGACCAGCGGGGTGGGTGAAAAATGCTGAGTAAAAAATGACATAAACCACGCTGGCGGCCAGCAAGGCAATCAGCAGTCGGGGGACCAGACGCCTGATTTCACGCCACGGTCGAACGATGAGCAGGGCGCCGCCAAGTGCGGCGAAATGCAGGACCGAGGTTTCTTTTGTGGCCTGCATCAGCCCGGCGATTATGCCGACGTTCAAGCCGGTGGTGAGGGTGGGGCGATCGATGAAGCGCAGGGTCGCAAAAAATAAGGCCCAAGTGAAAAAGCTGAACCAAGCTTCTTGGACAAAATAAGTATCATAGATCACCGCCAAAGGTGCGATCGCGAGCAGGGTGGTTCCGATCAAGGTGGCGGTGCGCCCGAGGCGAGGGGCGGCGCAGAGCAGCAAACCAAGCGTGCCTAATCCGGCGAGTAGCGTCACCGTGCGGAACTTAGCCACCGTAAGCGTAGCCGGTGTCTGCCCAGAGATTTTTGCTAAGCCCGCTGCGGCGTAGTACAGAAAGGGCCCATGTTTATCGCCGGGGTCGTAGGTGTAGCCATCGCCGCGTACGAGTTGCCACGTTTGATAAGCTTGCACCGCTTCATCGGCGTGCAGAAGACGTCGATCGATTTGCGCAAAACGTAATAAGGCCGCGCCGGCGAGGAGAAGACCGGCGAGCAAGACGAACAACCGGCGGCTATGCGCGGGGTCGGCCAAAGACTTCGACCTCGATGTAGTGGTTGAGCTCGTTGGCGGTATTACCCGCGCTATAGAGGCGAACATAGCGAGCGACCGCTTTGTTGGCGGGAATGAGTCGGCCCGTATTTTTGTCTAAATAAGCCGGCGAGGTCCCTACGCCGAAGCCGGCGTGGTTTTTATCATCATTATTAAACAGCGTGCGGACGTTCTGTTTAAAAGTGGGGTCATCAGAAACTTGGACAATGACCTCGAGGTAGGCGCGAGATTGGGCGTGGTAGTGCCAGACGGCGATGGCGTAAAGTTCCGCCGAAATTCCGAGATCGATCTGCACCCATTGGCGGCCGCGATCAAGTTCCACGAAATAGCCTTCTTCGGATTCTTTATCGCCGTCGGTAACGAGGGAAAGATCACCGATAACGGGGGCTGGGTCAGAGGAGGTGACGCTTTTGCCTTTCGCCAAATTAATGACGTCAGCCGGGACGAAAATGGGGGCTGGTCGAATGCTGGGCGATTCTAAGTTAGTGAGCTTGTTGGGGACAGGCGTCCCGGTGAGAATCGGCGGGGGGAAGGTTAGCTTGAGCGGAGTCAGGGCTTCTTCCGCGCGAGCGGCGCAAGGGGCTAGACTGAGCAGAGCAAGCGCGAGAATTTTATTCATACAAAAATTAAACAATAAAGTCAGAGGGTTTATAATCGTAGGCCGAACGGGCGGCGACGGCTGGATTAACTTGGAAGATGGCGGCTTCGCTGGTGAAGGCGTGGGCGGCATCGCACGTCAGCGTGGCTTGTCCGCGAATGGCCGCAAAGAAATTTTCGAGGTGGGGCTGATGCAGCGGTTTGTCGAGGACGATGGGTAATTCGTAGGCTACAAGTGGGGCGGTTTCGCGGACATCGACTTTGCCCGCAGTTGGGGCGGCCGCGACGTAGGCGCTTTTTTTAATGTAATTAAGTTCCACCCATTTCTCCCAATCAGGGGCGCGATCTTCGCGGTAGACTTTGGTGAGGGCGGGATTTTCGGAAATCTTTACGGAGCCTTCATCACCCATAAATTGCTCGAAATATCCGCCGCCCGCGCTGGTCGTGGTGAGGACTTGATAGAAGGCGCGCGCTTTGCCTTCCGGCGTAGTGTATTCAAAAATTGCCATGACGTTGTCGTACCATTCCCGACCCTTGTAATAATCAGCGCCCCCCGAGGCGATCACGCTGGTGGGGTTGCTTTGGAAAAACCAATTAAAGATATCGATTTGGTGCGCTCCGAGGTCAGAAATTGGCCCGCCCGACAGATCGCGGTACCAGCGCCAGTTACGGAATTGGTGCATGTCCTTGAAGCCATATTTTTTTAAGACGTCTGCAGGAATTTCCGCATTTTTCGGCCAACCAGCATCTGGGGTGACGGCGCGATTCCATTGCGCGTTGGCGTTGGTGAGGCGGCCGGGCAGGCGGGCTTTTTTGATGATGTTATCTAAGGCGTGGCGGTAGCGTGGATTGCTGCGGCGTTGATGACCGATTTGGCACAATTTGCCCGACTCGCGCATGGTCCGCACGATCGAGCGAGCACCTTCGATCGTATTGGACATCATCTTTTCGCAATAAACATGCAGGCCGGCCTTCAGGCAGAGATTCGTGTGCGGCGCATGCCAGAAATCAGGAGTCGCGATGATAACCGCATCGAGTCCTTTTTCCTTCGCTAGCATGTCTTCAATATCAGCGTAGGCGGTGACCTTAAAGCCGGCTTTGCCCAGACGATTTTGTCCGTAAGTGCGGCTGAAGGACCAGATATCGCAGACGGCGCGGAAATTTAGACCGGGAATGCCCAGCATGGCATCGAGTAAAATTCGACCCTGCACGCCGAGGCCGACAATGGCGACTTGCAAGGCGTCAGCGCGGGGGGTTTGTGCGCGCAGAAATGCGGGAGCCCCGAGAAGAATACCGCCACCGACCAGCAGGCTGGTCCGCATAAATTCGCGACGATCAACGCCAGGGGTGGGGGCAGAGGCAAGAGGGAGGGTCATGGGAGATTTTACCAGCGCTTGGTCAGGGTGAAGCAATTGTGACTGGCGAGCCCGAGGGCGGCGACGACGAGCAGAAGATGAATGGCGAGCCACGCGACGCCCGCGCTTTCGTTAATCAAAATCAAGCCGAAGGAAAGGCTGAGATAAATCAAGCCGTGCACCAACAGCGAAGTGCGCGTGGCGATGCCCAGTAGCAATAAGACCCCGGCAATGATCAGCGCATAGCCGAGGGTCGCGCCGTACGGCTTAAGTAAAAAAGCCGGCAGCAGAGGTTCAGCGGCAAACTTTGCTTGGAGCGCGGTCGGGATGCCTTGGTAATATTTCAAGGCGTAGACCTTGTGATCTACCGCGACCATCGCCCCGTTGATGTCGGGTTGGCCAAATTCATCGAGCAATGGTTTTTGTTCAGAAACCTTGCCGGCAAATTTCTCCAAGCCCGTGATAATCGCGCGCAGACCAAGCCAGAGGCGGAGCAGGATAAAAGCGCAGCTGGAGGCGTAAGCTTCGAGGCCGCAGTTAGAT
This sequence comes from Opitutaceae bacterium, assembly GCA_005787865.1. Lineage (GTDB taxonomy): Bacteria > Verrucomicrobiota > Verrucomicrobiia > Opitutales > Opitutaceae > Lacunisphaera. The sequence continues at coordinate 3,939 of SXZN01000079.1, forward strand.
TTTTGAGGGCTAGATGGCATAGCTTTTAAACAGGAATGATCCACTCGGGGGCGAGATTAGGTTTGAGCAAAGCATCGACGGCGGGGACGTCGAGGGCAGACATTTTTTCGCGATTCCAGATGATTGGCTGGCCGGTGCGTTGGGCTAACGTGCCGAGAAGCACGGCCTCGGTGAGCGGCGCGCTGTAATCAAAATCAGCGCCGGCTTTACCACCCTCGCGAATCGCCCGGAACCAGTCGTCGAAATGGCTGCCTTTAAGTCGCGGGATGGTGGCGGGAGGCAGGTGGGTATAAAATTCCTTCTCCAGTTCAAGCGGAAAAATCTGGGGTCGACTGCTGGCACGCATGTCAGGCACCAAAATAGTTCCGCGGGTGCCAACGAAGGCGATGACGTTGGTTTCTTTTGCGATCAAGGCCGCCGGCAAGTGAGGAACGGCAGTAGGTTTATTTAGGACGTCTCCCTTGTAGCCATTGCACCAATGCAGTTTTACCGCTGGGCGCGAGCCGCGGGCGGGATATTCGTAGAGCGTGTCGGAACAGCGCGGCACGGTTGGCCCGCCGCGGTGGGGGGAATTGTCAGTGACGCGGGTCGGGAAGCCGACGCCGAGCACGGTTTCGACGACGTCCATCATGTGGACAGCGATATCGCCGATCGCACCGGAGCCAAAGTCCCACCACGAGCGCCAAGCTTGGGGCACGTAGCGAGAGGTATAAGGCCGCGGGCGGCGGCCACTGAGCCATACTTCCCACGGATATCCCGCCGGCATAGGCTCGGCGGGGGCGTCAGTTTGCAGGCCCGACCAGCGCTGCAGATTAAGTCGATCGGTCCAAAGATACACTTCGCTGATTTCGCCGACAGCCCCGGCATCGATCCATTCTTTAAGCACGCGCAAGCCGGTCAAGCTATGGCCTTGGATCCCCATTTGGGTTACGACCCGAGATTTTTTCGCCATAGCATGAAGCTGGCGAGTTTCCCAAATGGTCGGGGCGAGAGGTTTTTCGATATAGACATGCTTGCCGAGCTGCATGGCCACCATGCCGGTCGTATAATGGGCATGGTCGGGGGTACTGATGATCACGGCGTCGATCTCACGGCCGAGTCGATCAAACATGGCGCGAAAATCTTTAAATTGGGGGACGTTCGGGAATTGCTTGTAGGCATCGACGGCGCGGTTCGGATCGACGTCGCAAAAAGCCACATAATTATTGGCGGACAAGCTGAGCGCTGGTTCGCGGCCTTTGCCGCCGACGCCAACGAAAGCGAGATTGATGCGGCTATTGGCGGAAGGGCCGCCGTCACGCGCCCGCACGATGGCTGGAAAAGCCCAAGCGCTGGCGGCGCCCAAGGCGAGGCGGCGCAGAGCCTCGCGGCGAGAGATTGAGGCGGGGCGGGCGCTGGTAATTTGGCGGTGATGGTGGGGCATGATGAGAAGGGTAAAGATGAACGTTCTTCTACCCAGAGCTACAACCTCCCTAGGCTAGGAGCAAGCGCTCAGCAGAGAAGGGGATAAAATCAGAGGCGCTCGATGAATAAATTGCGAAATTCAACTTGGCCGCCGTGATCTTGCAGTCCGACGCGACCGGCGCGGGCCATATCTTTATACGCCGTTTTAAATTTGTTGGCGGTGCCGTCGGGGTTGAAGCCGGCGGTGGTCCACTCGTCGAGGTTCACTTTATTAACCACTTCGGCGTTGAGCATGACGCGGAGCGATTTGCCTTTAGCGGTAATCACGTAGCGATTCCATTCGCCGGGCACAATGGGCACCACGCGAGCGGGGGCCGCGACATCGTAGACGGCTCCGACCAAGTGGACGGGTTTAACTTCATCGCCTTGCAGGATTTGAACTTCGATTGAATTGTGCAGCCATTGCACGATGTCAGTGGTGCGAATAAAGACGCCGCTGTTCGATTTTTTCTGTGCCCGGAATTCAAGCGTCAGAATAAAATCGCCGTAGCTTTCTTTCGTCCAGAGATCGCCATTGGCTTTGGCCTCAGCGGGGCGCGTGGGGGCGAGCACGCCCTCGGCGGTGAAGGCCCAAGCCCCCGTCCGCATATCGGCGTTGCTAAGATCCGCCGCAAACAGCGGTTGCGGCGCAGGCCAGCGGGCAGAATCGCGGCTGCGATCCGAGGCTAAGGCGGCGTGGACATCCAAATTATAGCCCGCTGGAGCGATCAAGCCGCGGGTGAGATCACTCGTCGAGACTGCGCCGGCCGAGCGGAAAAAAGTAACACAGCGTTCAACTTCGGCGAAGAGGGCGGGTGAGATATGTTCGTACTCAATGTAGGCGATGCCCTGAAAGCCTTGGCGGCGAAGCTCAGCTAATTGTCCGGCCACGTTGGAAGTGCCCGTGCCCCAAGGTAAATCGCGGGAGCGTTTGCCGCGTTCAGCGATATCTTTAAAATGCAGCGAATGGATGCGGCCTGCGGCGAGTTGCAGCGCCGCGACGGGCTCGAGGCCAGTGCGGGCCCAGTGGCCGGTGTCAGCGCATAGGCCAAAGTGATCACCCAGTTTAGCAATCGCCGCGAGCGCGGTTTGCGGCTGAGCGTAAAATGAAGGGGTCGGGTGATTGTGGAGGGAGATTTTGAGCGAAGTTTTGGCCACGGTGGGCGCGATGGCTGTTAGCATCTCGGGCTTAGCTTCGGTCACGATTTCCTGCAGACCAGCCGCTTGGGCGAAGGCGAGGAGAACGGTCCACTCCGCCGCGTCTTTTGGGGTGATGACGCCGTAGCTGGTGATGGTGACCTCTTTGGCTTGGGCTTGAGCGAGAATTTCTTTCAACGCCGCTGCATCCATCGTGTGGTGGAATTTACCAGTCAGGCCGCCGCCCAAGGTTTGGCCGGGATAGGCCTGCAGATAGCGAATGCCTAGCGTGCGCGCTTGGTCGAGGGTTTCGACCAGGGTAAGATTGCGGAACGTCCAAGCTTGCAGCCCGAGTTGCGGCTGACCGCTGGCTAAAGTCGGGGACAGCGATGAGCAGGAGCTCGCCAGCAAGCAACCGACGGCGAGGAGGAGAAGAGAAAAGCGTTTCATATTAAAGAAAGAGAGAATCGTTATTAATATACTCGGTAGGCTTTGCTGACGAAGCGATCGGCGGAGGGCAAATTACTGCAGAGCATGCGGGCTGAATTCCACTGAATCGGCTGGCCGGCGCGTATCGCCACATTTCCGAGGAGACAGAATTCCGTCAGATCAACCGCGTGATCGACAAAGTTAGAGCCTGGCGCGGGACCCTGGCCTTTGCAGGCGGCGATCCATTCGCTATGCGGATTGGATTTGGGGACGCGGGGAATCACACGTTTGGGCCGATCGGTAAATGCTTTCATGCGCGACTCAGGCAGCAGGCGCGGAGCGGCGTTGTAATCATCGGGGTTAATCAGCACGCCTTTATCGCCGTAATAAATAGACCCGCCGCTGGGCAATTTACCGTCAGCACCGAGCTCAGCCGGCACGGGCGGCTTGTGGTTGCCGTCGTACCAGACCACCTTAACGGGAGCACGCTGGCCGCGTTGCGGAAATTGGTAGGTGACGATTGAAGCTGTGGGCGCGATCACAGCGCTCCCGCCTTCGCTGGTGGCGCTGATGCTAACATCGCCGCGAAGATCGAGAGTCCAGAAAGCGGCATCCATAATATGGCAGCCCATATCACCGAGTGCACCGCAGCCATAATCCCAATAGCCGCGCCATTTGAAGGGGGCGATGGTGCTGTTGTAGCCGCGTTCGGGGGCGACGCCTAACCAGAGATTCCAATCCATGGTGTCGGGCGCCGGCTGCGCTGCGGGCAGGGGAATGCCCTGCGGCCAAACGGGACGGTTGGTCCAGAAATGTACTTCACGCACGGTGCCGATCACGCCGGCCTCGATCCATTCCTTGGTTAGGCGGGTGCCTTCGTTGGCGTGGCCTTGATTGCCCATTTGGGTTACCACCCCGTGTTTAGCCGCGGCGGCTTTGAGGATCCGCGCCTCCGCGATTGTGTGGGTCAGCGGCTTTTGAACGTAAACATGTTTACCCATTTCGATCGCCATTAAGGCTACCGGGAAATGCATGTGATCAGGCGTGGAGACGGTGACAGCGTCGATGCGGTCACCCATTTCCGTCAGCATCTGCCGAAAGTCGCGGTAGCGAGGGACGAGCGGCAGTTCTGCAAAAGCCGCGCGGCCTCGGGCAAAATCCACATCGCAGAGGGTCACGATATCTTCGCCGAGGCAGGCCATGGTATCGCTGTAGCCTTTGCCATCGATCCCGACGCAGGCCACGCGTAATTTGCGGCCGCTGGTCACTAAATTTTTAAAACGAGTCGGAGCATTGGCCTCCGCGGTGAAGCCACGAGGGGCGAGGCCTGCCGCGAGGGCGGCGAGCGAGGCGGTTTTCAGAAAGCGACGACGGGTGACGGGATGTGGCGGGGGAATATTCATGGGGGATTAAAGGTAGATCACGTTAGCCGGCTGCGGGGAAGGCATTGGGTAGAGCAAGCTGCGGGGAATAAATTACATCAGAGGCCGCGCTGCGCCAATGAGGCTAGTGGTTTTAGGATGGAGAAATTCGGCTGATTAAGCGTGCTGACTCGGCGCGGACATCGAGGGGGGTAAAAAAATTGCAGCCAGAATATTTAGATGTCAGGTGGCAATTTGTGCAAGCGTTACAACCACCCTGCGAGCTCAAGCTTAGCTCGGTTGCGTTGACTGGTCCGCGTTTGGCGCGGGAGCAGTGGGCTTAATCCTGCGCTGCTGGTTCGATCTGCGCGATGACAGGATCTGCTGGCGTGCCGAATAGCCACAGGTGGCGGAGCGAAGGTAATTTCTTCAAGGCAGTCGCGGCCGTTTTATCAGTGGCGGTACTGGTCAAATTGAGCACCGCCAGATTTTTAAGCTGATGAAGTGCGGTTAAGCCGCCCGGGGTTATGGCGGTTTGGGTCAGGTCGAGGATCTGCAGGTTTTCGCAAAGTGCGAGCGAGGCCAGCCCAGCATCGGTGATTTTAGTGCGCGCTAATTCTGCTTCGACGATCAAATCAGCGAAGGGCTTGAGTTGGGCTAGGACCGCATCGTTACATTGCGTGGGTGCGCTGGCCGTGCGCAGCACAAGACCATCGGTGGGCACAATTGAGCGTGGGACTAGGCGAAGACCAAGTTTCTGGGCCAAGGCCGTGGCGGCGGCGAGCCGCGGGCGATAATCCGGCGCGGCCAGTGGGGCGACGAGCGAGCGAGCGAGCGCGGGAGCATCGAAGGGCTCAGTTGCAGGGGCCCCAGCAGCGATCCATTTTTCCAGCAGCGTGATATCCGCGGAACTCAGGAGCGGCTTGCCGTCGGTCGGCATGACCTCATCGTCGCTTGCTGGTAAAGTAATCCGCCGGTGAAGTTCGCTGGCGGTAAAATCGCTCGCCTTAACCACCGGCCGGTCATCGCTCCCGCGCATGATGTGCGCAATGGTGTCGAGGCGGAGGCCACCTTTTTGTTTATTCTCGCCGTGACAACTGGTGCAATTTTTCTCGAGGACGGGGGCCACGCGGCTCGCAAATGTGGCCGGTTCCGCCTCCGACCGTGGGTTAAAGGCTAATAACGTGAGCGCAGTGCCGAGGGTTAAGAATTTAGAGTAAAATATCACGAATGACGCGGGCGGGTACAACGCCGGTAAGTTTTTGTTCCAAGCCTTGGAATTTGTGGGTGAGGCGTTCGTGATCAAAACCGAATTGATGCAACAGGGTCGCGTGCAGATCGCGAATGTGCACGGGATCCTTGGCGATATTGTAGGAGAAATCGTCCGTCTCGCCGTAGGAGATACCGGGCTTTACGCCACCGCCGGCCAGCCACATGCTGAAGCAGCGGGGGTGGTGATCGCGACCGTAGTCCTGGGGTTTCAGGGCGCCTTGCGAGTAGACGGTGCGGCCAAATTCTCCGCCCCAAATGACGAGGGTGTCATCCAGCATTCCACGGCGTTTGAGGTCGGCGATTAGGCCTTGAGTGGGTCGGTCAGAATCTTCCGCCAAAATTTTAATGTTGGTGGGGAGATTGTTGTGCTGGTCCCAACTGCGGAGGAAGACTTGGGAGAAGCGCACGCCGCGTTCGGCGAGGCGGCGAGCCATGAGACAGTTGTAAGCAAAGGTGCCGGGTTCTTTGGCTTTCGGTCCATAAAGATCCCAAGTGGAAGACGGCTCGTCCGAAAAATTGGTTAATTCTGGCACCGAGGTCTGCATCCGAAAAGCCATTTCATATTGGCTGATGCGGGCATTGATCTCCGGATCACCGACGCGATCAAAAAGTTGCTGATTAAGGTCATTCACGCCGTCGATCATCGCGCGGCGTACGGAGCGGTCGACGCCCGGGGGGTCTTTGAGGTGGAGCACGGGGTTACCGCCGGAGCGCAGCGCGACCGCCGCATGCTCGGGGGAGAGGAACCCGGAAGACCACAGTCGATTCGAAAGCGCTTGGACATTTACCTGGATCGGCATCTTCGAAATCATGACCACAAAGGTGGGCAATTCATCGTTAATGGCGCCGAGTCCGTAAGAGAGCCAAGCTCCGACCGAAGGTTTGCCTGGAAACATATTCCCCGTGGTGATCGAGAGAATGGCCGGCTCGTGATTAATGGCTTCCGTGTGCAGTGATTTGATCACGCATAGTTCATCAGAAACTTTCGCGGTATAGGGGAATAGTTCGGAGCACCAGCGACCCGCTTGGCCGTGTTGGGCAAATTTATAAAAACTAGGGGCGACGGGAAAACGGGTTTGGCTCGCCGTCATGCCGGTGAGTTGCTGGCCACCGCGAATCGATTCTGGCAGGTCTTGATTAAACATGCTCGAGAGCCCGGGTTTGTAATCCCACGTTTCAAATTGGGAAGGCGCTCCCGCCATGAAAAGATAGATGGCCCGTTTGGCCTTGGGGGCGAAATGCGGGAGGAGCGGGGCGGATGATGATTCGTTGGCCAAGGCCCGCGGTAAGCTGCGACCGAGGATGCTGGCGAGACCGGCCCAAGCGAGGGCCTTGGCGCCCCGGCCGAGAAAGTGGCGCCGGGTTTCTAAATTTAGCCATTCCTGTTTTAGGCCGAGCGGGATGTTGGGTAGATCCCAAATGGTGGGATGTTCCCCGCCATGATCGGAGCAGAGGTCAGGTTTTAGAGGGTGAGGC
>SXZN01000080.1 GCA_005787865.1 Opitutaceae bacterium
CAACGCCAGCACCGCCGCAGAACGGCTGGCCGCTTGTCAGGCCTATCTCAAAACGGAAGGCGAACGGATTCAGGCCAAACACCAAGCGGGCGAGCCGGGCCAAAAAATTGTCGCCGCGATCGCCACCAAAATCGACCGACTTCTGCAACCGCTCTTTGCCTACGCGCTGGAGTCGTGGCGGCGGCAACACGGCGAGCCCCCCATCCCCGCCTGCTTAATCGGCTTGGGCGGCTATGGTCGTAGCGAACTCAATCCCCTGAGCGATATCGATGTGATGTTCCTCTACCCGAGCACGGCGAAAGCCAAGGACCTCGTAAAATTTCAAGAGCATCTCTCTAATGAAATTCTTTATGCGCTCTGGGACCTGCGCCTGAAAATTGGCTACTCCACCCGCACCCTCACCGAGGTCTTCGCCGAAGCGGGCCGCGATATTCGCACCAAAACTTCCTTGCTCGAAGCGCGGCTGATCGCGGGCTCGGAATCACTTTACGAAAATTTTGCGACCACCTACCGCCAACATTACCTGACGGAAAATCCCAAAGGCTACATCGCCGCCCGCCTGACGGATCAAGGCAGCCGCCGCCTGCAACACGGCGACACGGTTTTCATGCAGGAGCCCGATCTTAAGAATGGCGTCGGCGGCCTCCGCGATTATCAGAACGCCCTCTGGATGGCGCGCGTGCGTCTCGGCGTCACCCAGCTCGATGAACTCGTCGACCAGCGCTACCTCCAAGCGGGGGAATTGCGCGATTTCAAACGCGCTTATCACTTTCTGCTGCGCGTCCGCAATGAACTCCATTACATGAGCAAACATCCCACTGATGTGCTCAACTTGGAAATTCAACCGCGCCTCGCCGCGAACGTCGGCTACGCCCAACCCGCCATGTTGGATCGAGTCGAGGCGTTCATGCAGGATTATTACGGCCACGCCCAAATCATCTACCGCATTTCGAAAATCATCGAGCAGCGCCTCGCGCTCACCATCGCGGCCCGCCCGGGTTTCGTTGGCTCTTTAAAAAATCTCCTGCTCGCGCGCCGCTCCGAACGCACGAAGCGCCTGGACGGTTTTGTCATCCGCGGTCGCGAACTCGCCGCGGAAAGCCCCACGATCTTCCAAGATGATCCCGTCCGCCTGATTCGCGTCTTCCGCCACTGCCAACAACTCGAGTGCACGCCCGATGTTGATTTAGCTGCGCTGATTCGGGCCTCGCTGAAATTAATCACGAAAAAAATCAGCGAATCACCGGAAGCTAATTTAAGTTTTCGCACCCTGCTGGAAGCAAATGGTCGCGTCTATCCAGCGCTCGCCTTGATGCACGAACTGGGCGTGCTCAGTCGCTTTCTCCCCGAGTTCAAACCGCTGACCTGCCTCGTCCAACACGAATATTATCACCGCTACACCGCTGATATTCATACCCTCAGCGCCATCCGCGAACTCGATAATCTTTTCACCCCGACGGGCCCCAGCGCCGAAAAATATCGCGACGAACTCCACCAGACCGCTCAGCCCAGCCTCCTTTATCTGATTCTGCTCCTCCACGATATCGGCAAAGGCCAGGGTATTCAGGGCCACGCTGAAAGCGGGGTCGTCATCGCGGCCGATGTTTTAAAGCGCCTCCAGATTGATGCCGGCAGCCAAGCGGTCGTAAATTTTATCATTAAAAATCACCTCGTGATGGCACGCTTCTGGCAGAAGCACGATCTCGTTGATCCCCAAACGGCAACGGCCTTTGCTGAAATTACCGGCGACCCCGATCGGTTGCGCTATCTCTTCGTGCACACATTCTGCGATGCCAATGGGACTTCGGCGAGCCTCTGGAATGGCTACAAAGATTCGCTGCACCGCACGCTATTTGATCGCACCCTTGAGCGTCTCACGCTTGGCGACACTGTTGAACTCCGACTGCGGGAGCTGAAGGAAATGACCCGGCAAAGCCTCATCGCCAAGACGATTCCCGGCATCAGCCCGGATGAAATCACCGCCCATTTTAATTTATTGCCGGAGCGCTATTTCACCCAGACCGAAGCGCCAGAAATCACTTTGCACCTCCAGATGGTGCATCGCCTGCTCCAGTCCATTGCGGCCGCTGACTCGGTCGGGGCATTGCGCCCCATCATTGAGTGGCAGGATGATATTAATCGCAGTTACACCACGGTCCACGTCGTGACTTGGGATCGCGCGGGGCTGTTTTATAAATTAGCCGGCGCCTTCAGCGTCGCGGGCCTCAGTATTCTCTCCGCCCGCATCACAACGCGCTCCGACCACATTGCGATCGACACGTTTCATATCGTCGAACCGGGGCGCGGCCTCGTCCAAAGCCAGTCAGCGATGGAGATCTTCGCGGCCACCGTGGAGGACGCGTTGATAAATAATCGCGACCTCCTGCCGGCGATTGCGACCCAAGCCAAAAAATTTGCCGACGCCACCCGCTACCTTGCGCCCACCCAAGCCATCCCCGCGAGCTTCCCGCCCACGGTGGAGGTTTACCATGAGCTCACGCTCAACCGCATCATCGTGGAAATTCAAGCGCACGATCAAATCGGTCTGCTCTACCGGCTCGTCAAAGCGATTTCAGATCATGGTTACGACACCACGTTTGCCCGCATCAGCACCGAGCGGAGTGTCGCGATCGATACGTTCTACATCGAGCCCGACCAACCCAGCCCGACCGTCGATACGGCCCGCCTGCACACCCTGCGCGACACTCTGCGCGCGATCATCACGCCGCTCCCGGTCGCCGAGCCCTGACGGTCAGCGCAAGATCGCGGGTTGCGCATCACCGCGGCCTCGCTCTAGTTTTTTGGCATGGAAATGGGCCCAACTATTCTTAACGAGCTGAGCGTGCCGCCGACCAGCGCAGCCCCGGAGCAAGCCGACGTATGAGCTCGGCGTCCACGACCCAAGCCATGATGGCCGCCGATGCGACCGTGCTCTATCGCCTCGCTTCGCTCGCCGTCCGCGCCGCGGCCGCGGCCACGGCGCAGCGCGATATTCTGACGATTATCATGGGGGCCTTTCCAGCCGACAGCGGCTCGTTGGCTTTGCTCAGCGCGGAAAGCGGTCAGTTGGAAATGAGTGTGCAACAAGGTCTGCCGGCCGACGTCGGCAAATTTGCGCTCCGCCCCGGCCAAGGTATTACGGGCTGGGTTGCGCTCCACGCTAAACCCCTGCTCGTCCCCGATGTGGCCGTCGAAATCCGTTACATCGCCGCGCGGCCCGGCGTGCGCTGCGAGATGGCCGCCCCCTTAATCGCCGAAGGTCGAACCATCGGCGTCATCAATCTCGATGCTGATCGCCGCGGCGCTTTCGATGAGTCCGCGCTCGCTTGCCTCCAGCGTTTTGCGGAAGAAGCCGGCGCCGTGCTCCACCGCCTGTGGCAATTGGAGCGCTTGCGGTCCAATGCCACCCAGCTCACCACCCTCGTAGAATTGGGGCACTCGCTCGTCACCCAACTCGCCCCTGAAGAACTCCTCGCGACCCTCACCCAAAGCGGTCGCTCGCTCTTCAACGCCCGCCTCTGCCTGCTGCACGACTACGATCCCACGCGCCTCGAACTGCGCCTGCATGCGTGGGCAGCCACGGGCGATTTGGCCGCCGCGCGCCTCACGCTGCCCCCCGCCACCGTATCCGTTGATCTTGCATTACTCGCCGCCGTCATTCGCTCCGGCAAGGTCATGGAATTTCAAAATATCGATGGCCCTGGTTACAGCGAAGCCGGCGATCTCCCCCGCGATCGCACCCTGTGCTCCGCCTTAGCTGCCCCCCTCATGCTGGATGGTTTACCCACTGGCGTGCTCACTATTTTCTACGATCAAGCTCATCGTTTTAATGACGCCGAAAAGCGCCTCGCCACCGCCCTCGCCAGTTTCGCCGCCGTCGCTCTACAAAACGCCCGCCTCTACGCGCGGATATTTCACACGGAAGAAGTGCTCCGAAAAAATGAAACCCTGACCACGCTCGGCCTGCTCGCCGCTGAAATTGCGCATGAAATTCGCAATCCCCTGACTGTGATTAAATTGCTCCACGGCACCCTCGGTCTTGATTTCAACCCCGCCGACCCTCGCCGCCGCGACCTCGAGGTGATCACGGATAAAATCACTCAGCTCGAAACCATC
>SXZN01000081.1 GCA_005787865.1 Opitutaceae bacterium
AGCGAGTCGACGAGCGCGTGATGATCAAGATCGAGGCCGAGATAGCGCGGCAAAGCCACCGCGGTAGCGGCGTAGTGGGCGGCCGGGGTGCGCCATTCAAGTTGATGATGATTGAGCCGTAATTGAGCGACCTGCTCGGACCAGGTGCCGGTCCAAATTTCGGAAATTTGGGATGAAGTCACGGCTTCGCGTCGCCAGCGAAATGCTTGCCCCCCATCTAGTGTTTCGGCGAGAACGTCGGCCGAAGGCTGCCAGCCCGTTAAGCCCTGCCAATCGGACCAGAGGAATTGGGGCGACACGGGAGGTTCGTCAGCGCGTTGGGCGCAGTTAAGGGCTCGGGGGTTTTTCCCAGAGATAGCTTTTATCGGTGGCGAGCACCCGACCATCCGCAGCGGTGAGGGTGAGTTTCCACGCGACCGGATTAATTTTCGGGCTGGGCCAGTCGCGGCCGGTGAGGCCGAGATTGAGGACGGTGGCGCCAGATTTTAATTCCGGGGTAAAGGTAAATTCAGTCGTGGGCGGGCCGCTTGGCATGATCAGCTGAATTCGGCAGCGTACCGTCGCGGGTGCCCCAGTGTTAGTAAGACGGAGGAGAAAATAATAACCACCGCGCTGATCAGGTTGGCTGCGCAGCAGGACTTCGCCCTGAGTGTTTTCCTGACCATCAAAGTACTCCGAGATGCGCTTGAAGGAAGCCGCCTCGCGCCAGCCAATGAAGGTACGAATAATCTTAATCTCATTAGCGAGTCCAGCGCTGGTCTCGGCTGATAAGAGAGTGGGGCGGGCGAGCAGCCCGATTACGAATAAAAGAAGAAGGCGGAAGATCACGCGAGCAGGGTGTGGTCAGGGATTTTGGAGGTAAATCTTTTTGTATTGGTGAAAACCCAGCAGGGCGGGCTCCCAGCCTTGGACGGCGGGATGAATTAAAAAAGAGCGGACGCCAAAAAAAATGGGGGCGATGGGCGCCTCCGCGAGCAGGAGGGTTTCAGCCTGTTGTAATAATTCATAGCGCGCTGACGGCGCAGGCGTAAGCGCGGCTGCGGCGATGAGCTGGTCGTAGGCGGGCTGGGCCCAGCCCGTCCAGTTATTGCTCCCGGGCCCCACAAACATATCGAGGAAAGTTATCGGGTCGACGAAATCACCGACCCAACGCGCGGTGGAAATAGCGTAGTTAAGCGTCTGTTGATTTTGTAACCACGTTTTCTGTTCTACGGGAGTAATCGTAATAGTAATGCCGAGCTCGCGTTGCCACATGGCTTGAATCGCTTCGAGAATTTTGCCGTGGAGTTCATCGTTACGAATCTGCACGTCGAGTGTGGGGAAGCCTTGGCCACCCGGGTAACCCGCGGCGGCGAGGAGGCGGCGGGCTTCGGCAAAATCATCGGGGATTTGCGCGCGGGCAGTGTAGCCGGCGCAGTTGGGCGGGGTGTAATGATACGCGGGGCGGCGACTACCGCGGAGGACATTGCGCGTCAGGGAATCCCGATCAAGGCCTCGGGCGAGGGCGGCCCGTACCTTTGGCTGATCCAAGGGCGGCCGCGTTACATTGAAGCGCAGGAAAAAAGTTTCTAAAAATGGATCGAGGCGTAGTTGGTCAGGATGATCGCGCCGATAGCCGTCCACTTTGGCTAAAGGTAATTCGTAACTCAGGTGCAGCTGGCCAGCGCGAAAATTGCGCTCGTCCACATCCATGTTTTCGGTCGGATAAAAAATGATGCTATTGAGACGGGTGCGCTCGGCGTCCCAGTAGCGTGGGTTTTTAGTGGTGATGAGCCGCGCGTTAGGCGACCAAGCGCTGAGGACAAACGGTCCATTGCCGACCAGATTGCCGGGCCGCGTCCAAGCCGTGCCCCGTTGATCAAGTCGACCAAATTTCTGCACCACGCGTGGGTTGATGGGAAACCACGGTGGTTGTGCCGTGAGCGCCGGCAGGAAAGGGGTGGGGCGTTCCAAAGCGATGACAAGGGTGCGGGCATCCGGTGCGGCGAAGCCCAAGGCCGCGGGATCGGTGAGACGTCCCGCGTTGAAGGCGGCGGCATTCTTAACGGGGAAAAGCAGGTAGGCGTATTCAGCGCCGAGGGCGGGTGCGAGGGTCCGCTGCCACGCCAACAGAAAATCAGTCGCGGTGAGAGGTTCGCCATTAGACCACTGGAGATTGGGCCGCAGGTGAAAGGTGTACTGCAGGCCATCCGGGGAGACTTCCCAGCTTTCGGCGGCCGCGGGTACGGCTTGGGAAGTTTTTTCATCAAGGGCGCACAGGCCTTCAAACAAAGCCAGGGCGATACATTGGTCAGTAAATGCCGTGATCGTTTGGGGATCGAGATCTTGGGGTTCAGCGCCATTGCCAAGATGGAGCGTGCCCGAGCGAACCCCGGCCTCGGCGAGGGTATCACGCCGGGCACAGCTCGAGGCTAGAAGGGCGCTGGCGACGCCCAAGGCGACCAGAGTTGGGCGGCCGACCGCTAGGAAGAGGCCGGAAAGCGAGGGGCAACGACTGAACATGGGGGCAATTAAAGTGGTAAATCGCCGGGCGGCAAGAAGCACGATGGGGCTCAGCGAAGCGCTGGCGCGGGCTAGCGGATGTTTACTCGACCCGGGGAATAATTTTTATGACGGTGAGGACTGGCCTTTTCAAACCGAGCATGAACTACCGTCATCACTACCACGCGGGCAATTTCGCCGATGTCTTCAAGCACGTCTTGCTGCTGCAGTTGGTGCGCGCCATGCAGCGCAAGGATAAGGGCATGCTTTACCTTGATACCCACGCTGGTCGGGGCGGGTATGATTTATCCGTGACCTCCCTTTTGCCCGATGGTCGTTCGCGCGAGCCCGAGTTTCCCGCCGGGATCGGTCGCTTGTGGGCGGCCGCGCCTCTGCCGCCGGCGCTGGCTGATTATGTCGACTTAGTGCGACGTTTTAATGATCGGCATGGCGCCACGGGGGCGAAGCTTAAGTTTTATCCCGGATCGCCGTGGATCGCGAAGCTGCTGCTGCGGCCCCAAGATCGCATGGCCCTGTGCGAATTGCGGCCCGATGATGCGGAAGCGCTCGATTTTGAATTTGCCCGCGAGTCCCGCGTCACGGTGCAGGCCATCGATGGTTATACTGGGCTCAAGGCGATGCTCCCGCCGTTAGAGAAACGCGCCCTGGTGCTCATCGATCCCCCGTTTGAAAGCAAAGCCGAGTTTGTCGGTATTATTCGGGGGATCGGTGATGCGCTGCGGCGGATGCCCGGCGCGGTGCTTGCGGTTTGGTATCCCATTACCGAGCGAGCGCGGGCGGATGAATTTCATTATGCGGTCCGGACTTTCGCGACGCCCGCCTTGGTGGCTGAGTTAATGATCGCCGGAGAAAGCTCAGATGTGCGCATGAAAGGCTGCGGGCTATTGGTGCTTAATCCCCCTTGGAAGATTGAAGCAGAGATCCGCGAAGTGCTGCCTGAGTTGGCCGAGCGGCTCATGGTTGAGGCCGGCGGCGCGGCCCGCTGTTGGTGGCTCGTGCCAGAGCAGTGAAGCGGGTCGCCCGAAAAATAGCCCGACCGACGCGGTGAAATTCAGCTAAAACTAGCTGAGTGATTCAGGCGCGGACGGACCGCCGCGCGAGGTGCGTGGTGGTAAAGGGCAACATATCTAAAGCCGCGCGGGGATTAGCGAGGGTGGGCGCCTTGAAGACGGGTTGATTCCACAGAACATCACGATGCCGGCCCGCGCGAGGCGCGATGGCGGCAGGAGTTGAGGTGGGCGCAGAGTCGCGGGCGGGCCGATGAGGAAAATAGGTCATGGGGTGCTTAGGTAGGGCTGGGTCAGAGCCGGTTTTAATCAGAGCTACTAAGTCATCGGATTGTTCCAGATAAAAATAAGAAAATTAGGCGGGGCCGCCTAATCAGAGCAGGAAATAAGCAGCCGGTCCGTCGGGGTGCTTGCAGGAAGCAAGGGCCTCGGCTTAGCTACGCGGATGAAATCGATGACCGATGCCAAGACGACCGTAGCTGAATTGCGGGCCCGCGTATTAGCTTTTGTCCATGAGCGCGACTGGGAGCAATTCCACTCACCTAAAAATCTCAGCATGGCGCTGGCGGCCGAGTCAGGGGAATTGATGGAGCATTTCCTCTGGAGCGATTCCCCGGCTTCGCAAGCGGTGGCGCAGGATCCCAAGAAGCGTCCGGCCATTGAGGCCGAGATCGCCGATGTGGTAATTTATGCCCTGGAATTTGCCAATATCTGCGGCATCGATCTGGCGGCGGCCATCGAAACCAAGATGGCCGCTAATGCGAAAAAATATCCGGTCGAGAAAGCGCGCGGCCGCTCGGATAAATACACGGAACTCTGAATCGATCCGCGGCGGCCTTAAGGCGCAGATCGGTTGCCCCGCGTCGGCTTGACTGGAGTCAGTCACCAGCCCGCGTGAGGACGGCTCGGGTGCTCGCGCGGGTCCCGGCGCACGGCGGCGAATCGCTCAAATAAAAAAGCCACCCGCGGGGGTGGCTCGAACTCGGGAAACCTCGACGACGCGGCCTTAGGGCCGACGCCGTCGAGTGAGTGCCGCCCGATTAGGCCGCGCCGCCGAAGCTCATGTAATCGTCAAGATCCAAGAGATCAGCATAGCCGCGAATATCATCGCGGGCTGATTTATGGCCTTTGATTACGCTGGCGGCCCATTCATGGCCGTCAGCGTCGCCGGGACCATGGAGTTCCAGCCAGGCAGACCAAGCGGCAATCTGATGAGGCGGCTGCTTGGTCTGGGTGCTGACCCAAGCCAGCATTTCTACGTCAGTTTTGCCGGTTTTAATTTCGGCCAACATCGCGGCATGATCAATGCCCGTGAATCCAAAAAAAGCGCCATCGAGCGGGCAGTTGTAGTGATATTCACCGCCTTTATTGGCGATAACGGCGCGGGCCTTGTCGAGTAAACGGCAGAGGTGCGCGTAGCCGCCGAGGCGAACGCGAAGGCTACGCGGCGGGTGTTCCGTGAGGTCTGGTTGACGATAGTTAATCATAGGTTGTTGGATTAAAGAGAGGGGATACGTGCGCCGCGATGGCAAGCGCAACCGGGCTGGCAGGCGGCCACGGGGTTGGGGCTGGGCTTTTTTTCGCTGAGGCCCATCAGGCCATACCCGCCAGTAATCACCCGTTTAATCGGTTCGCCGGTGTCGGGATGCTGAACCAGGGGGGCGTCTTTCATGCTCTGCACCAATTCAAAGCGGCGGGGGGCCTCGCCCTCCTGCTGGCTGATGGTTTCATAAACATAGGTGGCCATGGCGGAATGGAGGCCCAGAAAAGGTAATCTTAAAAAAAAAGGCAAGGGGCCGGCGGTAACAATTGTCGTCCGTCGTCAATTCGTGCATTCTGGATCAATGAAAACGACGCTGACGCTCGAACGATTTTATGTGCTTCCGTGTTGTCTGCTGCTGCTGAACCTTTGTAACGAGATCATCGCCTACAAGGCTCGCCTGATTGACGATGCGATGGTGCGCACCCTTTTTATTATTGGGCTCGTGCTCTTTGGTTCATCACTGGTGGCTTTGGTGATTGCGCCCGGGGTGGTTTGGGCGGTGCACGCCCTTCGTCGTACCAGCCGATCGCAGGCGGGCAGTTTCGGTGAGGCGGCCTTTCTCGTTGGTTTGGGGGCGCTTATCTTTTGGGTTTATTACCGTAACTATCTTTTGGGGACCCAAAGTATCTTACCGCCCGCTTGGCGAAACGGTAGCCACTAGCCGCAGTGAGCTACCGGCGCGCGGACCAATCAGGGCCCCGCGGGCAGCTCAAAACGCCTCACCGCGCGGACGGCAACCTCAAGGACGATCGTGCGGCCCATCGGTTGGTTCACCAAGAGCTCAAATAGGTCGCTCCCCCGTTTCATGCCGCCTTTCATCGCGGTAACCTTGCGGCCATTGATCGTAAGAATTTCATCGCCACGGACGAGTCCCAGGCCCGCAGCGGTCGAATCTGGGCTGACCTCTTCAATATAAACATGGTCGATACTCTGCGTGGTCTTGTTCCAAGTGGCCACGATCCCGATGCCGTAACTACACACCGCGTTACTTTTAACCTCAAATTTTGGTAAAGTGATAATTGCGTCAGGCGCAGGGGATTCTGCATAGCCGAACACAGTCGAGAGACTAACGAGCAGCCACCCAGTGACCATCGAGCGCGGGATAATTTTTCTCATGACAGGTTTCAGCGTTTATCGAATGAAAAATAGGCAGGGGCCACCGTGATTATTTTTTCCCCATTTTTTTAGCCGTCGAGGCGATTTCATCGCTGATGGCCAGTGCGCGGCGTTCGGCCGCCAAGCTGAGGGTAAGATTGGTTCGCGCTTTGATGTAAGCCGCATGCGATTTGGCTTCCGGGTGGTCGGCGCCCGCTGCCACTAAAAACCAGGCCAGCGCTTCGGTGTCATTTTTTGTGACGCCTTCGCCTTGGACGTACATGATGCCCAATCGATCTTGCGCGGCGGCCAAGCCTTGGTGAGCGGCGCGCTGACACCATTGCGCAGCTTGTCCGAGATCTTGGGGAACGCCGTCGCCTTGGGCTAAGATGAGCGCGAGATTAAGTTGCGCAGCGGCGACACCTTGCGCGGCGGCCAAGCCCAACCAGCGCGCCGCTTCGGCCCCATCTTTGGGCACGCCTTCATCGCCACTGACAAAAAGGAAACCGAGCTGGCTCTGGGCCGCGGGATTGCCGTGAAATGCCTTGGCTGCTATTTGATCAAAGGCGGTATCGGCGGTTCCAATTTCTCCTGTCGGCCGTCGGTAAATCATCGGCTGATATTCCCCGGTGTAAGTGCGCTGCCAAAAATTTCCCGTGGCGCGATGGGTCGGCAGATCGGTAAACTTATATTGGTAGCCGGCGACGCGAATCATTTGCGGCGGCCGATCCGAAAAGGGGTTCCCCGCAAACAGACTGAGGACCTGCGGATTTTGCGCCAAAAGCTGCGCGGCGACCAAGCGATACAGGGTCGTCGGTTTGTCGCGGGTCGCGAATTGAATTTGAAGGGTGGCCTCGAAGCGGGGGAAGCGGGGCGCAATAAATCCGCTGATGTGATCCAAGCGTTGGGGAAAGTAACGGAATTCGTAGGGCCGCCACGTCTGGCCGCCATCATTTGATCCAATAAATTCGGCGATGACATGCTGCAGATCGAGGCGCGCGTAGAGTTGATAGGCGTTGACGCTGCCGAAGCCGTCAAAAATAAATTTCAAGGGACGCGAGATTGCATCCAGTACTACATTCCGCGGCATGGAGGCGACCTGGCCAAAGGCGATAATGGATAGATAAAAATGGGCCCATAAGGCGATGCTCAGGGAGTGTCGCTGCCAGGCCGGCGCCGGGGTGGGCCACGTTTGATGGGCCGCGGAGTTGGCTAGATAGTGGGCGAGTACTGGTCGCCGGAACCAACGGGCGGCGGCGGTCAGCATTTGATCATCGAAGAGGAGTAGGCCGAGCGCGATCGAGGCCGTGTTGAGCCAACCAAAATTACAAGTCAGCTGAATGCCCGCTTGCAGCGCTAACCACAGCCAGAACGCCCACCAGCGTCCGCGCCGGCCAGCGAATACGGCGAGGAGCGGGGCGACTAATTCAGCGGCAAAAGTTAATATCGCCTCCCCCACGTGCCAGAAATGCGGCAGCTGATGATCGAGGTAACCCAAAATAGTGGGGCAGGGGGCGACCTCATAAAGCGTATCCATGGCCGATAAATTGGCCCAGTGCGGATCGCCGCTCAGGATTTTCGCGAGGCCCGATTCAAACATCACGCGGAACAACAACCAGCGAACCATGAAAATTACCAACGGGCGCGGCGGCGACGCCGCCCCGATCCCCGGGCGAAATCCGGCGGGAGCGAAGGGAATGCAGAGCAGGGCCACCTCCAACATGAGCCAATCGATTTGGGGGTCGGAAAAAATCAGCCAGCCCCGCGCAAACGAAAGCAAACTGAGCCAGCACCCCAAGAGCGCCAGCCGCGGGAGCACGTTCGCCAGCAAGGCAATCGCCGCAAGCAGGCCGCCCCACTGGACGGCTTGGATCATAGCGGGACTGGAGCTAAACCAAAAAAGGGTTGGGGCTTTCAGGTAGGACTCCCACGCCGTCGGCTGGGCAGAACGCAATTGACCCATCACGTCCGGTAAGGGCACGAGGCCGTGGGGTCCAATTAGGGCGGCACTTTCATTAATGATCCCCAAAAAAATGATGATGAAAATTACGCCAACCGCGCGCAGTAAAATCCAGCGCGGCCAAAGATAAGTCGCTTCGCCACCGTAGCCGGAAAAATCTTTTATCTGCCGCCACAACTGGGCCACGGCCGGTCGCAAGAGCTTGGGGTTGCCCGTCATGAGTAAGGGGAAGCGAGACGAATTTAAAACCGTGAGTCAAGAATCGGTCGGGCGCTCTCCCCTGGATGTGATCGTTCGACGAATGAGACGTGGGCCAGCGCGGCTCGCGGCAGTTCGGGGGCCTAAAAATCAATGACCCGCGGCGGCTCAATCCCACCGGCGGGTCATTATTTTTTAAAAAGTTTTTCGAAGGATTACGGCTTCAAGCGCGCCTCATTCCTCGCCTGTGAGGCAGTACTATCTACCCACAGCTGGCGCGTCACTTTAAGGAGAACATAACCACTCACGACAAACCCAGCCGTGAGCATCCAGGCCAGGCGCAAACGCGACGGGTCACCTGATGAGTACAGAAAATTTCCGATCGCAAAAAGTGATGACCAAATAACAGCGCAGCCCGCGATCCAACCGACAAACGCGGCGCCACTGCGATTTTCAGTCGCCACTTCTTCGTCCGATACTCCGGCGGCGGCGCGGATCGCCGTCCAACCCGGACCCGCCGGTTTCACTTTGCGATAAAAGGCAATCAAGGTGGCTTGATCTGTTTGCGGTCCGACAAAGGCGGTGATCAGCCAAGCGAGGGTCGTCAAGCCGACCTGCACCATCGTGACAGCGGCAAAATCCGCTTGGGTCATCACCAGAGGCACGACCAACGAAGTCACCAGGGACATCACCATCGCCACAATTTCGCACCAGGCGGTGACCCGCCACCAAAACCAGCGAGCGATGTAGATCAGGCCGGTGCCCGCACCAATTGAGAGCAAGATTTGAAAAGCTTCCTGAGCCGAGGACATCGTTAAGCTGAGCAATGCCGCCACAACATAGAGTAAGATCGTCGAAAGCCGGCCCACGTTAACGTAATGGGCTTCGGTGCCAGTTTTTTTAATAAAGCGCCGATAGAAATCGTGCACCAGATAAGATGAACCCCAATTCAGGTGGGTCAGGATCGTCGAAGAATTAGCCGCCAGCAGTCCGCCAATCATCAAGCCGACAAAGCCTACCGGAAGAAACTTCAGCATCGCGGGGAAGGCCGAATCATGCCCGATCATCGCGGCATCTGCGTTCGGGAAGGCCAATTTGATTGAGGCCAGGTCGGGATAGACGATGATCGAACAAAGCGCGGTAATGATCCAAGGCCATGGGCGCAGGACATAGTGGGCGATATTGAAGAACAGCGTTCCGCCCAGAGAGTCCTTTTCTGACTTTGAGGCCAACATCCGCTGGGCGATATACGAACCGCCCCCGGGCTCCGAGCCGGGATACCAATTGGCCCACCAACCAATGGCGATGGGCATGATGAAGATCATGAGGGCCAATTCTGACATCGTGAAATTGGGCAACAGATCGAGGATGGGCTGCCCGGTCCCATTGGCCGTCGACATCGTCGGGACGCCGTCGGTAGTCACCACTTGCTGGGTCGAGAGTTTTTCGACTAAGGCTTGCAGGCCGGCCCAGCCGCTGGCTTCGCCCACTAAGCGCCGGCCCACTTCGACCAACGAAAACCAAGCGGCCGCAAAGACGGCGGTCATTTTAATAAAGAATTGCAGCATATCGATCACCAGTACCCCCCACAGTCCCGAGTGAGCGGCAAAGACCACATTGAGAATACCGCAGAGCACGATCGTCTGCCAGGCGGGCATGCCAAAAAGAATGTTAGCTATTTTGCAGGCGGCGAGGGTGACCAGCCCCATAATAAAACAATTAAAGAACAACCCTAGGTAGACCGCTCGAAACCCCCGCACCACGGAGGCCTCTTGGCCGGAATAGCGATGTTCGTAGAATTCCAAATCCGTCATCACGCCGGATCGGCGCCACAGTCGTGCGAAGAAAAAAACGGTTGAAACACCGGTCAGCACAAACGCCCACCACTGCCAATTGCCCGCCACGCCATACTTGCGCACCTGCTCGGTCACCCAATTAGGGGTGTCTGAAGAGAAAGTCGTTGCCACCATCGACAGGCCCGCCAGCCACCACGGAACGGAGCGGCCGGAGGCAAAAAACTCAGAGGTCCTACTCTTGGAGCGTTTGGCAAAAAATAAAGCAGGTACGAAACAAACTAAGATGGTCGCGGCGACGATGAGCCAATCCAGCAGGGTGATATGCATATATTAACAGGGGTAACTGAGCGTGAAACTTGGATTTTCCCGGGAAGGGGTTGTGGGGAGGGTGCCGCGCGCTACTGATAAATCAAGGCCGCATGATTGAGCTGAATTTGGCGCTTAATTTTCGTTCAGAGTCTGGAAATCTCATCCGGCTTAGCCCGTGAGGGGCCAGCAAAATCAGTCAGGCTGACCCCACCGTTCTCCGTCGGCAGCGAGGCGGTACGCTTAAAGCCCAGTGGGGCTAGTTTCGTTCTGCAAGATCTGCTCAAGCGTCTGGCGGCGGCGGATCACCTGAAATTGCCCGCGGGCTTGCAGGAGAACTTCGGGCGCCTCTGGAAACGAGTTGTAGTTTTTCGTGCTCATTCCCGCGCAATAGGCCCCCGCGCCACCGATGACGACGAGGTCGCCGGCCACCGCTTCGGGCAAGGCCCGGGCGGCCAAAGTCTCCGGCTCGCCTGGCGCGCAGCTAATGAGGTCGCCAGATTCGCAGCAATGTCCCACCACCACATACTCCCGCGTTCGCCCCGTCGGCTGCGCCGGATAAAGATACACGGGGTGCTGCGAGCCGTACAAAGATGGGCGCAAGATCTCGGTCATGCCGGAATCAAGTTTGAGAAATTCGCGAGTACCCGTGGACACGACATCCTGTACTCGGCACAGCACTGCGCCAGCGTTGGCGACCAAGAAGGTGCCTGGCTCAATTTCGAGTCGCAGCGATCGACCATGCTCGGCCGCGAATTTTTCGAATGCGAGTTTCACGGGCGCACCCACGACCTGGGGGTCGGTGCCCTTTTCAGTGGCGACGCGCGCGACCTTGTAGCCACCACCGAGGTTGAGCGTGACGACGTCGGGGAAGCGCAGGACAAGCGCGAGACTCGCGGCGGAGACTTCCTGCCAGACGACTGGATCGCTGCCAGAACCGATGTGCGTGTGGATGCGGACGACCTTGAGTTTATATTGAGCGGCGATGGCCTGCGCTTGCTCGGCCCATTCATGCCAGATTCCGAAGGATGAGTCAGGCCCGCCAACGTTAGTCTTGCCCGTGCCACCCGAGCCACGGCCGGGATTGAAGCGCAGGCCAACTGACTGGCCGGGCCTCGCCTGGCCGATCCGCTCTAGTTGCAGGAGCGAACAGGCATTCACGTGCATGCCCAAGCGAAGGAGTTCGGCGAAATCTGCGGGGAGTTCTTGGGAGGATAGAGAAATTCGTTCGGCGGGGACGCCGGCCTTGATCGCGCGGCGCACTTCATAGCCTGAGCTGGCGTCTAGGTGGAGACCCTTGGCGGCGAACAGGCAAAGCACCGAGGCGTTCGGGCAGGCCTTCATGGCGAACCGGACGGTCAACCCGAAAGCATTGGGGAAAGCCAGCATCGCCTCGGCCTGAGCCTCGAGGGTGGCTTGGTCGTAAACATAACACGGAGTGCCTTGCGCGGTCGCGATGGCCGCCGCGGCAGTGGGAGAAAGGAAGGGACGGTGTTGCACAGGTGAGATGCGCGAACTTTGCCATTCTCCCTCTGCGCTTCCAGTCTTTTAATTGATAGAAAATAACTGACATGAAACTGGATTGGCATGGGGGCGGGGTTTATCGTCAGCGGCGGGCATCGCTGGCGCGTTTGCCGTTTGGTCCGCGCCAGGGAAAGAGCGGCCGAAAAATCGC
This sequence comes from Opitutaceae bacterium, assembly GCA_005787865.1. Lineage (GTDB taxonomy): Bacteria > Verrucomicrobiota > Verrucomicrobiia > Opitutales > Opitutaceae > Lacunisphaera. Next base: position 12,083 of record SXZN01000081.1, read on the forward strand.
CCCGCCTGATTCCGGGAAAATCGGGAGCGCGGGCGACTTTACTTAAATTATCGGATGGGATTTCCGCCTTGGGCGATAAAAAGACGAGTTGAATGGCGGGTCCGCCCGGCTACAGCCGGGGAATGATCTCCTTCCGCCCCCTCCGCCTTGCGGTGCTCCTTGGTATCGGTGCCTCCGCCGCCTTTGTCGCCGGCGCCCCGCCGAACACGCTCGCCGCCACCGAGAAAAAGGCCGGTTGGAAACTGCTGTTCGACGGACAGTCGCAGGCCGGCTGGCACGGGGTAAAAAAGGGGAGTCCCATTCCTCCGGGCTGGAGCGTGAAAGACGGCGTGCTCTCCTGCGCGGCGGGCAGCCAGGGGGGCGACATCGTTTCGGATCAGACCTTCGACAACTTCGAGTTGTCGTGGGAATGGGCGATGCCGCCGAAGTCCAACAACGGCGTGAAATATTTCATCACCGAGGAGCGTGGGAACGTCGGGCATGAGTACCAGATGATCGACGATTCGATCGCGGCGGATCATGCGGACGGAAGCACCGCGGCGTTTTACCTGGTTGTGGCGCCGGACCCGGTGAAGAAGAAGGTCAAGCCGTTCGGCGAATGGAACCACTCGCGGGTCATCGTGAACGGCAATCACGTGGAGCACTGGCTCAACGGCCAGAAAGTGGTGGAATACGAGTGCGGCAGCCCGGCGGTGCTGGAGCAGGTGAAGAAGACAAAATTCAAGACGACGCCCGGTTTCGGCACGAAGGTGCGCGGCCACGTTCTGCTAACGTATCATCACGATGAGGCGTCGTTCCGGAACGTGAAACTCCGCGAATTGCCGGCGAAATAAGCGGCTGCGTGGGCCGGGCGGTGGAGGATGGCGTCGCCGGGAGCGTGACACAGGGGTTGGTTATTACTGATAGGAAACTGGATTGACCTGGGGAAGGGTTTTATTTTTCACCGCGGCGGGCAACGTCGTCACAGGCAAAGGCGCCAATTTCTTGGTGCCCCAGCCGGTGCTTCGCGTGGCGTTCCGTAGCGCCTTCCGCACGCTGCTGTCTGAGGGTTATGCTCCGCAGCGAGATTCTTCGGCCTTGCTCGGCGGCGTTGGATCAGCTAACTTTGATGGTCTTATGGGACGTCAATGGCTGCATGCAAAACGCGCGATCGTTAATTTAAGAAAAGGCCAAACGGTCGGCAAACTGGTGAAGGAAATTACGGTCGCCGCCAAAATGGGTGGCGGGGATCCCGAAGGTAATGCACGGCTGCATGCGGCGATTGAAAAGGCGAAGAAAGCCAGCGTGACGCGCGATGTGATTGAGCGCGGCATCGCCAAGGGCACCGGCTCCGGCAGCGAAAAAATGCATCTCGATCACGTCATCTTCGAGGGCTACGCGCCCCACAAGATCGCGGTCATTGTGGAGTGCATGACGGACAATCATCAGCGCATTACCCCCGAGATTCGGTATCTCTTCAAACAAGGGGTGCTCGGGACGGCCGGCAGTAATAAATTTCTTTTTGATCACGTGGGCTTAGTGGAAGCGCACCATGCCGATCGCAGTATCGACCTTGAAGGGGTGGCCATTGAAGCGGGGGCGAATGATTTTGAGGCCTTAGCGCACGCGCAGAACGATGATATCCCTGAGGGCAGTAATGGCGCGCGGTTTATCACCGAGCGGACCGCGGTCCATGCGGTCTCGGTGTGGTTGAAGCAGCACGGCTGGTCGGTGATCACCAGTGAAATTGGGTACACCGCTAAAACTTTCCCCGAGCTCGATGAAGCCGCGCGGGCGCAGGTCGGCGAGTTTCTGCAGGTGCTCGAAGATCACGACGACGTGCAGCGCGTTTGGGCGGCCGTTAAATAACGGCGTGGGCGGCTGAAATTAGGGCGTAAAAAAACGCCGGCTTATTAGGCCGGCGTTGAGGGGAGAAAGAAGCAACGCGAGCGTTACTTCTTCTTCTTCTTAGCAGGTTTCTTTTTAGCCATGCAGTTAGTATCAGTCATGTTCCGCTGAGTTGCACTAATAATTTTTCATTTCGCGCAGATTTATTTTATCCAAAAAATCTGCCAAAATTTAATTTTTTTTAAAAAAATCAGCGAAGAAAAAGTTGCGCGAGTTCGCGTAGATACGCCGCGGAGTTAAGATTTAATTTTTCCAGCGCAGCCGCGCGATACCGCCACTGCCAATTACCCGTGGCGCGAGCGGGGGTGTTGAAACGCGCGTTCGCGCCGAGCGCGAAAATATCGGTGAGTGGAATAATCGCGAGGCGCGCGACACTCGCGTAGCAGGTGCGAATAAAATCCCAGGAGATGTCGGTGCCCGCGACCCGGAGATAGCGGCGGACGTGATTACGCTCCGCTTCACTCGCTGATTCATACCAGCCGCATGTCGTGTCGTTATCATGCGTGCCGGAGTAAATCACGGCATTGGGCTCAGCATTATGCGGCAGGTAATTGTTTTGGGCGTCGCCGCCCCAGGCAAATTGCAAGACGAGCATGCCCGGCAGGCCCGTCGCTTGGCGCAATTGCACCACCGCGGGGGAAAGCACGCCGAGATCTTCTGCGATAATGCGCGCGGCCGGTAATTCGCGTTGGAAGGCACGGAAGAGATCGAGCCCCGGGCCCGAGACCCACGCGCCAATGCGAGCATTTTGCGCAGGGAGCGGAATTCGCCAGTAGGCCTCAAACCCGCGAAAATGATCGATGCGAATAATGCCACAGCAGGCGAAGGCGGCGCGTAAGCGCGCGAGCCACCAACGATAGCCGTCCGCTTGATGGGCGGGCCAACGATAAAGCGGGTTGCCCCAAAATTGTCCGTCCGCAGAAAAATAATCAGGTGGGACGCCCGCCACCGCGAGCGGCAGAAAAGTTTTCGGGTCTAGCTCAAAAAGTTCGGGGTGCGCCCACGCATCGGCAGAATCGCCCGCCACAAAAATCGGTAAGTCACCAATAATTTCAATGCCACGCTCACGGCTGGCGGCGCGCAGTAAGGCCCATTGACCAAAAAAAAGATATTGGGCGAACCGGCAGCTGGCCTGCGCCTCGGCGAGGCTGTGACGAAGCGGGGATTTTAAGGCGCGCCGGTAATCGCGAATTTCGGCCGGCCATTCCCACCAGGGCAATCCGCCCTGGTGCGCTTTCAGCGCGTGAAAGTAAGCGTAAGCATCGAGCCACGCCGCATTTTTTTTACAGAAAGCGGTAAAATCACCATAGGGCAGGGCTGGCCGCTTAATTTGGTATTGGCCGTAAGCCTGCTGCAACAATTGCGGTTTAATTTGGTAGAGTGCGCCATAGTCGGTGTGGTCCGCGGCCAGCGTCGCCAAAGGAGTCAGGTCCGCGACGGACAATAAGCCGAGGGGAATCAGCGCGGTCAGATCGACGAGGTAGGGATTGCCGGCGAAAGCCGAGAAGCATTGGTACGGTGAGTCACCGTACCCCGTAGGACCAAGCGGGCAAACCTGCCAGTATTTCATTCCGGCTGCTTGCAAGAAATCCAGAAACTTAATCGCGTGGTGATCTAACACCCCGCAACCCTGCTCACTGGGTAGACTCGTTGGATGCAGGAGGACGCCGGCGGCGCGAGTTTGTAGCCAGTTAAATAACGGTGGGGCCGCTGCGGAAGTAGCCGGAATTTTATTTTTTGGTGAGACCATGGTACAAAGAGAAAACTAACGATTGTCGCTAAAGTCGTCCACCCCTGTTTAGGTGGGCTATCCGGCGAGCAGGCGCTTTTAAAATTTGGGACCGGGCGAGAAGACAGGTTGCCTGACTGGCAAGAAGTCTGCAAGTTGCGCAGGTCATATTTCCCCAGAGGAAGTTATGCCTTTCGAGCGTTAACCCCTAAAATCACCCCTTATGGCCTTGCAGCAGCTGAATGATGAACAAATTAAAACTTGGTCGCGGGCACAAAAAGATGAGTGGTGGTTAAAAAATATTTATCGCGGTGATATGCCGCAGCTCACCTTGCGGTCTGCCCTCACTGGCTTCCTCCTCGGGGGAATTTTGGCGGCGACCAATCTTTATATCGGCGGCAAAACGGGCATCACCACCGGCGTGGGGCTGACGTCGGTTATTCTGGCTTTCGCTTTTTACCGGATTTTAGCGCAGAGTGGTCTCGCGAAGGATTTTACGATTCTAGAAAACAATTGCACGCAGTCGATTGCGACCGCCGCTGGGTACATGACCTCGCCGCTTATTTCCGCTTTAGCGGCATACATGATGGTGACCGGAAAAATTATTCCCGCGTGGCATATTCTGGCGTGGTTGGTGGTGGTATCGATTTTGGGGGTCTTGTTGGCCTTTCCGCTCAAGCGCCGTTTTATTAATGATGAACAGTTGCCCTTTCCGGAAGGCCGGGCGGCGGGCGTGGTGCTCGACGCGCTCTATCACGGGCAGGGCGATGCGGGAATGTTGAAGGCAAAATTACTCGGAGTGACCGCGCTCTTCACCGGGTTCTACCAATTCTTGACCAGCGATGGTTGGATGAAGGTGCTGCAGTTTAAAATTCTGCGTTTAGATCGATGGGCCGGACTGCAGGCGCCTTGGACTTTGCATGAGCGCCTCGATACATATTATTACAACTTCGCCGTAAAATATCCCGCGATGATCCCGCGCATTCTGGGCACAGATATTCGCCAGCTCGGGCTGCGCGTGACGCTTGATGCCGCCATGCTGGGCGTCGGTGGTTTAATGGGTATTCGCATCGCCTCGAGCGTTATGCTCGGAGCTTTTATTAATTTTTTCATTCTCGCCCCCATTATGATTCAGCGGGGTGACATTAAGGCGTACACGGCGCCGACGGGGGTGCTCGTGCAGATCACGCGCGGGGAAATTGTCAATCAATGGGCCCTGTGGTGGGGCGTGTCATTGATGATCGTTGGCTCCATGGTCAGTTTACTGGGTAAACCTGAATTGATCCGGGGCCTCTTTAAGTCGAAGCCAGCCGTCGTGGCCGGCTCGCCGGGGTTTGATGTGCTCAAAAAAATTGAACTCCCCTTGTGGCTGTCGGCCGTGGGGGTGCCAATTTTCTGCGTATTAGGCGCGGGCGTTTCGCATTGGTTTTTCGGAGTGCCTTGGTTGCTCGCCTTCATCTCTTTTCCGCTGATTGCCATTCTCGCGGTCATTGCGACGAACTCGATGGCGCTCACTTCGTGGACCCCGACGGGTTCGCTGGCTAAAATCACCCAATTTTCAATGGGCGCCATTGATCGGACTAATCCGGCGAGTAATTTGATTCCGGCGGGAATGACCTCGGAGATAGCGGCGAATGCGGCTAATTTACTTTCTGATATCAAACCGGGCTACATGCTCGGGGCCAAGCCGCGGCAGCAGGCCATCGGTCATGTGATTGGGATTTTTGCAGGCGCGCTTTCGGCCGTACCGCTTTTTTACTTACTATTTTTGCCAAAGGCAGCTGATGGCACCCGCTCAGTTTCGACGCTAGTCTCCGATCAATTTGCGATGCCGGCGGCCTTACAATGGAAAGGCGTGGCCGACCTCATTGCGAATGGGCTAAAAACCCTGCCGTCTTCAGCTATTATCGCGATGGCGGTCGCCGCGGTGGCGGCCTTGTTGATTGAGGTCACGCGAATGGTAACCAAGGGCCGTTTTCCTCTGTCGGCGGTTTCGATAGGGCTCGGCGTGGTGCTGCCGCCCGATGCCAGTTTTGCGATGTGGGTAGGGGCCTTGATTTTCTGGTGGTATGGCCGGAAAAATTCCACGCCCGGGACGAAGGGCCACACTTTCTGGGTCGAAGGCTGCGAACCGATCTGCGCTGGGCTCATTGCCGGCGCGGCCTTAGTCGGCATCGGCAACGCCATCGTTAATGTCATGCTGAACTAATAAAATGGTGGAGGTGAGGGGAGTTGAACCCCTGTGTCCCTGGCCTTCACGCGCCGCATCTACCTGTGTAGCGTCTGATTGGATCTCACCTCAGGGGCGCGATGACGCACGCTCCTCCCTCGGCCAGTCATGGTTTGAAGATACCACGGCGACGTCATGACGGCCGTCACCGTTATTCCTGCTGTCGATGCTCTTATCCCCTAGCAGGTGTCAGGGTAAGAACATGGCTGCAATTTTTAGGCAGCCAGAGGCATTTCTTCGAATGTGCCGTTTGTTTGTTTTGAAGGGGGATTAACGAGAGTCCTTCGCTCTCGACAGGCAGCTGCGCGCTCTAACCAAGGGTCGAATCCGGAACACCCCCATGAAAAAATCAAGGGTCTGATAACTAAGTAACAGTGCAGGAGACCATTTTGTGGAGCACACCGTCAAAGAACATGATTCGCCCGACGGACCCAGCATACCGGGCAAGTCGAGGAAGGACCGGCAACGTGCCACAATGTTGCTCAAATGCAAGCTGTCCGCGACCGGTGCTAAGGCGCTAAAAGACGGGTCAGATCATCTGCTCGTAACTCGCGAGCGCCGGCCAATCAGCCGCGGCTAAATCATAACTGCGTAGCTCCATCGGGGTTACCCAAGCGAGCGCTTGATGTTCAAGCGGCTGCGGCGCTGGCGAGTCACGACTGAGGACGCAGACAAAGGGAATCATTTTGATGACCACGGTTTGGTAGTCGTGCAAAAAAGTGGGTAACGGTTGGAGCTCGGTGATTTGGCAACCGAGTTCTTCCTGGATTTCGCGAATAATGGCGGCGGCGGCGGCTTCGCCGGCTTCAACTTTTCCGCCGGGAAATTCCCATTTGTTGGGGAGATGTTTATGGGCCGGTCGTTGGGCGATGAGCAGCCGGCCATTTTTTTTGACGAGGGCGCAAACAACAGGAATGGGCGACGAGGCAGTCATGCGATCAGGTGGCCGGAGTGTTGATGGTGATGGCGTAATGGGCAGCTTTTTTAGTTAAAAATATTGTGCCGCTCCTTGCATCAGAGCGGAGAGCCTGCCTCCATCTCGGCATGGCAAAGTCGGCCGATCCCTCCTCTCAATTTGTCGCCCGCATCAGTTTCGTCGGGCACGGTCAAGGGTTGGTAAAAAATTTAGCGGGCTTCAAAAAAAAGCATCATACCGTGCCAGATGCTGTGAATGCAGCCACCGGCGCATTTCTGGGGAAGCTTTGCCTCAGTGAATTAACCGCTGAGGTGGAACAGGTTTTTCAACGCGGGAAAGTCGCACTCAATTATAAACGAGCTGATTTGACGCTCGCGATCACGAGTCCCACGGCCGTGCTATCGGCTAAAGATTTCACTTGGGAGCTGACCTATGCGCTCGAGGCGGAATCACCTGCGAGCTATCGTGTGACCCGCACCTTGCATAGTCTGGCGAGCGACGACTTGGTGGAACTCGCGGAATTTAATGAAGTGTTTGCGGGAATGTTTGGGGGAATCTTGTTCACCTTAACGAAGAATGTTTCCGTCGAAGCGGTGATCGATGCGGTCGAGGCTTGTGCGGGTGAGGGCGGGCTCACGGTTCACTATCCCTCGGATTGTCGGCACTGTGTGCTCTCAGTTGAGCAGGTCGCGGCAGAAGTGATTTGTGATGGCGCTACGCTAGAATTGCGTTTTCCCCGGTCGGGCGCACCGGCTGAATTGGTGACGGCCTTTCTCGCGGTGCGCGCGGCTTTTGCGCTGACTAAAAATCGGGTGTTGGCCGGTTTGTTATAAATAAAAAAGCGGCGGTGGTTAGTCGCCGCCGCAAATTTAGCCGTTCGAACGGATCGGCAATTTTAGGCAATCATGTCGGCGACAAAGGCGCGTTCTTCCACGAGCTCTTTATTGGTCGCGGCGATCTTTGATTGAGCAAAAGCATCCATCGCGTAACCGGTAATCACTTCATAGCTGCCGGCAGTGGTGGTGCGGACGGGCATGCCGGCCCAGACGTTGGCATCAAAGCCGTAGAGGCCTTGGGATTTTACGGCGACGGAGTGAATGGCCCCTGGCGTGACTAGGCTGCGGACATGATCGACGAGGGCATTGGCGGCGGAAGCGGCGGAGGAAGCGCCGCGGGCGGCGATGATCGCGGCGCCACGTTTGCCGACGGTCTCGCAAAAGGGGCCCTGTAGCCAAGTGTCATCATTGATAACTTTCGTAGCCGGTTGGCCCCCAATCGTCGCGTGGGCAAAGGCGGGGAACATGGTGGGGCTGTGATTGCCGTAGATGAAGATATCTTGCACGGCGGTGAGATCGACGCCGGCTTTTTTGGCGAGTTGGCTTTGGGCCCGATTTTGATCGAGGCGAACCATGGCGGTGAAGCGCTCCGCGGGGAGGCGTTTAGCCTGACTCGCGGCGATCATGCAATTCGTGTTGGCGGGATTGCCGACGACCGCAATGCGCGCGTCAGCGGCGGCGACGGCATCAATAATCTGACCTTGGCCGATAAAAATTTTGCCATTATCTTTGAGGAGGTCTGCGCGCTCCATGCCGGGACCGCGGGGTTTGGCGCCCACGAGCAAGCACCAGTTAGCGTCTTTGAACCCGATGCTGGCATCAGCGGTTTGTATGATGCCCTTGAGGAGCGGAAAAGCGCAGTCATCGAGTTCCATGGCGACGCCCTCGAGCGCCTTAAGGGCTTTTTCAATGGGTGCCTCGATGAGTTGAAGAATAACGGGTTGGTCAGGTCCGAACATCGCCCCGGAGGCGATCCGAAACAGCAGCGAATAACCGATCTGGCCGGCAGCGCCCGTCACGGCGACACGAATGGGGGTTTTCATAAAGTGATTATCTTAGCAAGGGGAGCGTTGAGCGCACGGTTGAAATAGACTGGGGAGAAAGATTAAGCGGAAGCAGTTGTCGTCGACAGCGCAGCTAATTTTCGAGCGCGGCCGATTACGGGAAGCGAGGGGCGAGCGCGGCGTGGATTTCGCGGACCAGTTTTTCGGTAGTCGACCAGTCGATGCACGCATCGGTAATAGAGACGCCGTAACGTAATTGGTTTTTAGGTTGAGGAAAGGACTGACTGCCTGCGCCGAGGTTGCTTTCGATCATCGCGCCGATGATCGAGGTATTGCCCGCCTGCAGTTGCGTTAGTAATTCACGCATGACCTCGGGTTGCCGCTCGGGTTGCTTGGCCGAATTATCGTGGGAGCAATCCACCAAAATGGCTTGGCGGAGGCCGGCCTTGGTGAGCAATTGCTCGGTTTGGGTGATATGGGCGGGTGAGTAATTGGGTCCAGTGGCGCCACCGCGCAGGACGACATGGCAGTCGGGGTTACCGCGCGTGACGATCGCGGAGGCCGAGCCATCGAGGTTGATCCCGAGGAAAGTGTGCGGTTGGCTGGCGGCCTTAATCGCATTGATGGCGGTGGCGATCGACCCATCGGTGCCATTTTTAAAACCGAGCGGCATCGAGAGGCCGGAGGCCATTTGTCGATGCGTCTGTGATTCAGCGGTGCGCGCGCCGATGGCCGACCAACAAATAAGATCGGCGATGTATTGCGGCGTAATCGGATCAAGCAGTTCAGTGGCGGTAGCTAAACCAAGATCAAGGACATCGCGTAAAAAAGTGCGCGCGAGGCGCAGGCCGGTGGCGATGTCATGGGAGCCATCTAGGTGGGGATCCATCACGAGCCCTTTCCAGCCCACCGTGGTGCGGGGTTTTTCAAAATAAACCCGCATGACAATGAGCATGCGATCGGCGACTTCATTTTTTAACGCGGCTAATCGGCGAGCGTAAGCCCGGCCAGCTTCAAGGTCGTGGATTGAGCACGGCCCAATAATCAGCAGAAAGCGGTGATCGTCGGTGAAGATTAAGCGATGAATCTCGCGGCGGGTGCGCGTCACAAATTCAGCTTGCACCTCAGTTTTTGGTAACTCGGCTAAGAGTGCGGCGGGCGAGGGCAGCGCCCGAGTTTCGACCACATTGATGTCAGAAGTTTTCTGCATGAACGCTCAGCTTGGGGCGGACCAGGGCCCTTGATCAAGTTCTCGCTGTGTGCTAAGAATTTGGGCAAAGAATTGGCCGGTCGCCTACCCCTAAGCGACCGGCCGTTGCTTTCTTAGTTACCCCAAAACTTCCCGCTAGGCGGGGAGAAGTGATACTTGACTGCGTTACTGATGTTTAG
>SXZN01000007.1 GCA_005787865.1 Opitutaceae bacterium
CTAGCTCATCTGTTCATGAATTCCTCCGCACCTATCGCTAAAAAAGCTCCGGTCTCTCGCTGGTTACCTTACGCCGGCGGCGCCGCCCTTGTCGCCCTGCTCGCCTTCGGCCTGCGCCCCCAACCGGCCACGGTGGAAACCGCCCGCGCGATCAATGGCCCCCTCCGCGCCACGGTGAGTGAAGAGGGCAAGACCCGCATCCGCCAACGTTACGTGGTCTCCTCCCCCGTCACTGGCCAATTACGCCGAGTGCCCTTTAAACCCGGCGCGGAAATTACCGCGGCCTCCATCGTTGCGGTGATCGAACCCCTCGCGGCTTCGCCCCTCGATCCGCGCAGTCGCGCCTTAGCCGAAACTCGCCGCTTCGCTGCCACGGCCGCTCTCGAAAAAAGTCGGGCGGCGCACGCTCTCGCGATCAACGAACTTGGCCGCATGACGCGGATGTTTGCGGACAAAACTGTTTCGCCGCAGGATCTCGAAACCATCCAACTCCGCGAGACTGCGGCGGCTCGCGATTTAATCACCACCGAAGGCGCGTTGCGCTCCATTGAGGCCGAATTAGCTGATTCCGCTCTCGGCAGCAGCATTTCCCTGATTGAGGTTAAGGCCCCGAGCGCCGGTCGCGTCCTCCATGTTTTCCAGGAAAGCCAAAGGCCGATCACCGCCGGGACTCCCATCCTCGATGTGGGTGATCCCAGCGATCTGGAAGTAGTGATAGAATTACTCTCGCGCGATGGCGCGGCGCTTTCACCGGGAACTCGCGTCGAGCTCGAACAATGGGGCGGCCCCCAACCCCTCGACGCGCGCGTGCGCCTAGTCGAGCCCGCCGCCTTCACAAAAATTTCCGCGCTCGGAGTTGAGGAACAACGGGTCAACGTCGTCGCCGACATCATCACACCGCTTGCCGCCCGCCCGACCCTCGGCGATAATTTCCGCGTCGAAGCCCGCGTCGTCATCTGGGAAGAGACTCAGGTCCTCAAAGTGCCCGTGTCGGCCCTCTTTCGCCAGGGCAATAACTGGGCTGCCTATGCGGTCCGTAACGGTCGCGCTGTACTCGTACCCGTGCAAGCGGGTCGCTCCAGCGGCCGCGAGACCCAAGTCCTCAGCGGCCTGAACGCTGGCGACGAAGTGATCCTCTATCCTGGTGATCGCATTACCGAAAATCAGCGCGTTCATCCGGTAAAAATCTAGTTTTTTCGGGCTGGCTTCCCCTCAGTCAGCCGCCAATTTCAGCGGGCATGCACCCCGCCCCTGCGCCTGAAGCTACTCGCCTCAGCGAAATCTCCCCGCAGCAATGGAAATCCGGCATCGCTGCATGGTTAGGTTGGTTGTTCGACGGTTTAGAATTGCACCTCTACACCCTCATCGCCGCTCCGTTAGTGGTGCACTTGCTGGGTGTCGCGAGCGCCGCTGATCCCGCGGTCAAAGAAAAGAGCGCCTACATCCAAGCGGCCTTCCTCGTGGGTTGGGCCATCGGGGGAGCTTTCTTCGGCCGCCTCGGCGATCTACTCGGGCGCAGTCGCGCCTTAGCCCTGACTGTTTTGACTTATGCGTTATGCACCGGTTTGTGCGCCTTCGCGCAAACGTGGTGGCAACTCATGATTTTTCGTTTTGTCGCCGCCTTAGGCATCGGGGGCGAGTGGGCGGTCGGCGCTTCCCTCCTCGCCGAAACCTGGCCCCGCGCCTGGCGCCCGTGGCTCGCCGCCGTGCTGCAAAGTGGCGTTAATTTGGGCATTCTCATCGCTGCCGGCGTCGTTTGGCTGCTCGCCCAACTACCGCACCCGCCGGCCGAACGTTACGTGTTTCTTGTCGGTGTTTTGCCCGCGCTTTTAGTTTTCTGGATTCGCCGCCACGTACCGGAGCCAGCCACGTGGCAACGCGCCGAAGCAAACGTGCAGCATAAAAATCCCGGCATCCGTGATCTTTTCCGCGGACCGCTCGCTCGGACTACTTTCCATGTCACCGGCGTCTGCGCCCTCAGTCTATCCGCTTGGTGGTTGTTCATTTTCTGGCAGTCGCAGCATTTACGGAAAATCCTCGCCGCCGCCAACACGTCTGCGACGGAGATCAGCCAACTCATTCCGAGCGCATTTTTCGTCATGATCGCGGTGTCGATTGTCGGAAATTATTTTGCCGGCTGGCTCGCCACCCGTATCGGCAATCGTCGCTCCATCGCCCTCATGTTCTGGGCGCTGTTCGCCAGCATGGCTGGTGCCTTCATGGTCCCTCGGGGCTTTGGGGAACTCGCCTGGTTCTGGATTCCCTTGGTCGGATTTTTCTCCGGCGTGTTTGGGCTCTTCACGATGTATCTGCCGCCGCTCTTCCCCGTGCTCCTCCGCACCACCGGCGCGGGCTTCTGCTACAACATTGGGCGGCTCGCCGCCGCTGCCGCTTCCATCATCTTTGGGTTGGCTGCGCCCGTGGGCGATTTTCGTCTCGCGCTTCTCGCCGCGAGTTTCCTCGCCCTCTTCGCCGCGATCTGGGCCTGGTGGCTTCCCGAAAAAACTTTAGAAGCCTGAGCTCCCTGCGCACCGGCGAAGAACTTTCGACGCGCGCGATGGAAAAATATTATCAGCCGCTCATGGGCTGGCTCGAGCAACAAAACTAGAGCCGGCCCATCGACTGGGTATAAGCGGGGGCTTCAAGGCCCACCCGACCAGCCAGTGTCTGCCCACGGCGTTAGCTAAACCGCCGTGGCAGAAGCTTCTGCACGCTCCTGCCAATTACGACCGGCATTAGGCGATCAAATCTCAATCCGGCGCCTCCTTATATTTCACTTATACCCCTCGTTACTTAGTCCTTTTTTGCTAAATAAAAAAATATAAAGTTCAGCAATCGCAGACTTTACCTGCTGTTTTAATGCGCGCAGAGTGTCCCGATGGTCAGCCCAATTCCTCCCTCCTCCGCTAGCGCGACCGCTCGCTCTAACGCTCCTCTTTTCACTATTCCCGACGTCGTCATTCGGCTCGCCGGCAATTCTCAAGACGGCATTCAAGCCGTCGGCGGTTTTCTCGCCCGACTCGCTGGGCGCTCCGCCCAGGAGGTCATGACTTACATGACCATCCCCTCCACCATTTCGGGAGGTCCTTCCATTTTCCAAGTGCGCATTGGCTCAGGCGAAATTCTTTCGGCCGGCGATCGCGCTGATGTTCTCGTTGCTTTCTACCAGCACAGTTATGAAAGCCACCGCTCTTCCCTGCGGCCCGGCGGCGTGTTGCTTTACGACTCCGATCACGTCACCCCCAACCCCGACGATAAAGAAATTACCGCGGTCGGGATTCCCATGACCAGCGCGACGGTTGAAGCCGTCGGCGGCTCCAGCAAAGAGAAGGGGAAAAATATTTACGTGCTCGGGCTGCTCGCGCGCATGTTCGACCTCGATGTACCGAAACTCAGCCAGCTGATTAAAGAGCGCTTTGGCGGCAAAAATGAGGACATCGTGCGCAACGCCCTCCTCGCCTTCGACGCCGGCTACGCCTATCCCGCAGAAAATCTGGCGCATATTCTTTTCCGTCTCGAAACCCCGACCCCCACCGTGGGCGGGCGCCCCCAGATCACCACCGACGGCAACACCGCGCTCACCTACGGCCTCATCGCTGCTGGCGTGCGCCACGGGGCCGGCTACCCCATCACGCCGTGGTCCTCCATTATGGAGACGCTGCGCACCGAGCTGCCAAAATACGGCGGCATCTTCGTGCAATGTGAAGATGAAATCGCCGCGGCCTCAACCGCCCTCGGCTTCTCCTACGGCGGCAATCTCTCGATCACCGGCAGTTCCGGTCCAGGTCTCTCGCTTAAGATGGAAGCTCTCGGCTGGGCCACCATGGCCGAACTGCCCCTGATCGTCGTCAACGTGCAACGCGGCGGCCCTTCCACCGGGATGCCGACGAATATTGAGCAAAGCGATTTACTCCAAGCCATCTACGGTAGCCATGGCGATTGCCCGCGCGTCGTCCTCGCCCCGAAAAATGTCGAAGACTGCTTCTACATCGCCATCGAAGCCTGCCGCATTGCCCGCGAATTCAGCACCCCGGTCATTATTCTCACCGACCAAGCGCTCGCCACTCGCATTGAAGCCTTCGATGAACCCGATCTGCCCAAGCTCATGATCGAGCAGAAGCCCGACCTCAGCCCGCGTGACGCGAGCTACAAGCCTTACCCGCTCGATCAAGTCCAACGCCACGCGCCCCCCGGCTCTGTCATCGGCTCAGGCAAATATCCCACCGTCACCGGTTTGGAGCACGATGAGTATGGCCATCCTACGGCCAGCCCCGCGATGCACACCAAAATGACGATCAAGCGCCGGGAGAAAATTAAGTCCGTCGCCGCAACCTTCCCCGCCCCTGAATTGTTTGGCGATCAGTCCGGCGATGTCTTGCTCATCGGCTGGGGCTGCACCTACGGCCCCATCAGAGAAGCTCTCGGCCGCCTCCGCGGCGCTGGCGCCACCGTTGGCCATATCCAAATCCAGCATATTCATCCGCTCGATGGTGGGCTCGAAGAAATTTTTGCCCGCTACCGCCACATTCTCGTCGTCGAAATCAAC